>JAZOOM010000108.1:0-7841 GCA_045655025.1 Eubacteriales bacterium
TACCTACGCCACCTGGTGGATCCGTCAGGCCATTACCCGCGCCATCGCAGATCAGGCCAGAACCATTCGTATTCCCGTCCATATGGTGGAGACCATCCACAAGGTGTCCCGCTACTCCCGCCAGCTCCTGCAGGAGTACGGCCGCGAGGCAACCGCCGAGGAGATCGGTGAGAAGATGGGCATGAGTGCCGAGAAGGTGCGCGAGATCATGAAGATCGCCCAGGATCCCGTATCTCTGGAGACCCCCATCGGTGAGGAGGAGGACAGCCACCTGGGTGATTTCATCCAGGACGAGGACACCCCCGCTCCCGCTGATGCCGCCTCCCAGACCATCCTCCGTGAGGTCATCGAGCGTGAGCTTCACACCCTGACTCCCCGCGAGGAGCACGTCATCAAGCTCCGCTTCGGTCTGTACGACGGCCGTACCCGCACCCTGGAGGAGGTTGGACAGGAGTTCAACATCACCCGTGAACGTATCCGTCAGATCGAGGCCAAGGCACTCCGCAAGCTCCGTCATCCCAGCCGTGCGCGCCATCTGAAGGGCTTTTTGGACTGATTTGTTCCTTTTGACGGCTGTTTTGGGGGCTGAAAACGGTTTTTTCGTGATTCAGCTCAAAGAACATGGGTGAAAAACGGCACTTTGCACAACAAAATCGGCGTTTGACACAACAAACAAGTGGTCAGATTGGCTCTTGTGTTACAAAATGATTGGCGTTTTTTCTCCTGTACATGCCAAAGACATGGAGAAAAAACGCCAATGTTCATAAGTGTTCAAAAATTTCACTTGACAGATTCACAAAAATAGTGTACAATATATGGGTATAAAAAGCGGCAGACTGCCCTCTCGTTTTGGGGTAGTATGCTTTCAAGGAGGAACGAGTATGAACAAGAAGCTCATATGCTTGACCATGAGCATATTGATGTTGCTGACCTGCGTGTTTGCAAGCTGCACCACGACGACGGAAGACACCACCGCCGGCGAAAGCACCGTGGATAACAGCGCAAAGACCATCGTTATGTGGGTCGTCACCGACGAGGCCACCGACGATACCGCGAAGGAAGCCGTCAACGAGGCTTTCACCAAGATCACCAAGGCTAAGTTCAAGACCAACGTGATCATTAAGTATTGCACCGAGGAAGAGTACTACGATAAGCTGGAGGAGTCCATCGAGACTGCCCAGTACGATATCGAGATGCAGGCTGCCTCCGAGAAGGAGCTCCGTAAGTATCTCAAGCTCCACAAGGGTGAGAAGGAAGTGGCCGAGCTGACCAAGGACTTCTACGCCGAGCATCCTGAGTACCAGAAGTACCAGAAGGTCGAGGACGAGGATGACGAGGAGGGCGAGGAGGTTACCGAGGAGGAGACCATCGTCAACGACTACGGTATCACCGAGATCAAGTACCCCGATGCCAAGGAGAACCAGGTGGATATCTTCTACCTCTCCGGCTACGATAAGTACATGGAGTACTACAACGCCGAGTGGCTGGCTCTGCTGGGCGAGGAGCTTTCTACCTCCTCCAAGAAGCTGACCTACTACATCTCCACCTCTCTGCTCCAGGGTGTGCAGATCGAGGGCGGCGTGTACGCCATCCCCAACAACGTCCCGATCGGTGAGTACACCTACATGATGATCGACAAGGCGCTGTTCGATACTTACTATCAGAAGATCGACAAGGTCGGCTCTGTGCTGGATCTGAGCATCTTCCTGAACGACGTCCGCAACTACAACGCCGCCGCCGGCAAGACCGCCGAGGATGAGGGCTACGTGGTTCCTCTGGCCTCCACCTACGAGGAGTGCCTGAAGATGCTGTGCTGGTACTGGGATCTGTCCTACACCGACCAGTCCGTTTACGACACCTACTTCGACGAGGCCACCGGCCGTAACTACGTTGTTAAGAAGCAGTACGAGGTCAAGGAGACTATCGTTGACGAGAACGGCAAGGAGAAGACCGAGACGACCACCGTCGTTGTCAACTCCGTCCAGGCCAACAAGCTGTACAAGACCAACTCTGCCGGTCAGTTCATCGATAAGGACGGCAACGTTCTGAACTACCGCTACGCCACCGACGAAGAGGGCGGTTGGGTCTACGACGAGAAGAAGGAAAATTACACCTACGGTACCAACGGCAAGGGTTCTCTGTACCTGGTGGACGAGAACGGTATCACCGTGACCGCTGAGAACGACCTCCGCGTTATCGACGAGGATGCCGAGACCAAGACCGACGCCGACGGTAATACCCGTTCTACCTACTACTATTCCTACAACAACGATGCTGACTTCTCCATCCTGGGCACCATGATGAAGGACGCTTCCATGCGTTCTCGCGGCAGCATCAACCTGGGCTTCAATGCTCTGTTCACCAATACCGAGTACCACGAGCTGTACGCTACTCTGAAGAACTACGATTACCAGGAGTACTACGGCGAGGTCAAGGAAGGCCAGTCCGCCGCTGTTTCCTTCGTCAAGGGCGATGCCCGCATCAAGCTGGAGTACGAGGAGAACGGCGTGTACGTGGGCGAGGATGGCAAGGAGTACTACGTGGTGATCGCTGAGTACCCCGAGGCAACCGAGGAGGAGCTGTACGGCAACATGTTCGCCGTGTACGCCAACTCCAACTACCTGTCCCGCGCTATGGAGGTCATTACCTACCTGAACACCAACACGGAGCTCCGTGACCTGTTCCAGTACGGTATCAAGGGCTACCACTACGACGTGACCGACGAGGGCACCATCAAGCTGCTGAGCGGCGGCGAGAAGGGCACCTACCGCATGGATTTGGAGAAGACCGGTAACTGCTTCATCGCGACTCCCACTGAGGAGATGGGTGCTAACGCTTGGGACTACGCCAAGATCCAGAACAACGACTCTCTCATCAACCCCCTGCTGGGCTTTGACTTCAACGTTATGACTGCTGACAGCGACTACGCTCTTGACGTTGCCCTGATCGACCGCATTGACGAGCTGAACGCCGAGGCTCTGGCTCTCCTCAACGAGTGCACCTCTAAGGAGGAGCTCATGCTCGTGATGAGCGACACCCAGGACGGTCTCATCCGTAAGCACTCCAGCAGCGCGGGTGACGTCAAGCTCAACAAGGCGACCAACCCCGCCTATGATCCCGAGATGCCCGCAGGCCCCGAGGTTACGGATCAGGTTGCCGATAAATCCGGTAGCTCGCCTTACACCATCTACGAGACTTGGCTGACTACCTACGGCTACAAGTACGTTCCTGCCACAGACGACTGATCTTACAGTCCATCTTGACGGCAGAGAACATTCTCTAAAAACAGAAAAGAGCGATCACAGGATTGTGGCCGCTCTTTTCTCTTCAAAGGAATCGAAAAGCTATGAAAAATAAGAAAACCTACACCCACGTAATTTGGGATTTTAACGGAACCATACTGGATGACGTGCGGTTGTGCATCCACTGTGTCAACGATATGCTGGCGGATCGGGGGCTTCCCGTGATCCCCGATGAGGCTGCCTATCGAGAGATCTTCGGATTCCCCATTGACGACTACTACACCCGCTTGGGCTTCGATTTCCGCAAGGAGGACTACGATACCGTGCTGGCTCCCGAATGGGTGGCCAAGTATCTGGCGGGGGAAGGGAACTGCGACACCATGCCCGGTGTACGGGAGACCATCGCGGCCATTCGGGCGCGGGGGCTTGAGCAGATCGTGCTGTCTGCCTCCAATCTCACCCAGCTTATGGATCAGCTGGAGCGACTGGGCTTGTCGGGGGAGTTCCGTGAGGTCATCGGATTGGATAATATCCACGCCCGCAGTAAGAAGGTGCAGGCCTTGGAGTGGATAGCCGCCCATCCGACAGCGGTGCCTCTGTTCGTGGGAGACACCGAGCACGATGCCCAAGTGGCAGACGCTGTGGGGGCGGATTGCGTTCTTTATGCGGGGGGACACCAATCGGAGCGAAAGCTGACGGCCTGCGGAAAGCCCATGATCTCGGATATTCGGGAGCTTTTGGCCTTTCTTTGACGTTTACCTGTTGGGCATCTCTGAAAACTCCCCGTACGATGAGTGATTAGAGATGCCCTGTTGACGAACACGGTACTTTTTGCAAAAAAACATCCTACCGTCGGTAGACGGCAGGATGTGAGATTTTATGGGTTGGAGAGATCAGTTTGCCTCGGTATCAGTGGAGGATTCGGTCTCGGCGTTGGGAACGGTAATGCAATCGTTGCTGATGTAGTACTCCTTCACCGTGACGACGGCATTGCCCTCGGCATCGGTCTCGGTCTCGGAAACGACCTCATACTTGATACGGCTCCACTTTTCGGAAACAGCCACGCGAACAACCTTTTCACCCTTCTTCAGGCTGCCGCGGATGGAGTTGTTGCTGGCAGTGGAGGGATAGGAACGGACGTTGACAGCGGCCTCGGAGACCTCGACCTCTTCCTCCTCGCAGGGAGTGAAGGCATCCAGTACGGAAGCATCGGCGGCAACGGTCTTGGCAATGTAGCAGGTCTGCGTCTCGCCGTTGACGTTGTAGTCAATACGGTACCAGTTCTCGCTCTCACCGGTTACGTCCAGAATCTTGCCTTCCTGGGGCCAGCCCACGGAGTTGTTGTCGGCCAGGACGGTGGAGGTACGGACGGTGGCCACGGCGGTGAAGACAATGACCTTCTTGGATACATCAACGAAGGTGGGAGCCTCCTCGGAGGGATCGAACTGGGTCTCCTCGGGCTCGAGGGTGGTGTTACTATTCTGGGTTACGTCGTTACCGAACTCATCGGTGCCGACGACGATGTAGGAATCCTTGGTGTCTGCGGCGGAATCCCCGGAAGTATCGGTGTTGCCGGGATTGGAATTACAAGCGGTGGCGGAAACCAGCAGGAGCGCGGCAGTCAGCAGGACTAACAGTTTCTTGTTCATTTCAGTGATCCTCCTCTTTAATGATCATCAATTTTTTCTATAACGCAAATAAGGCAAACATACAGCGCTGTTTGCCGAGGTGTGGTTCAAAACACAATATAAGCGTTTACAGTCTACAAGGGTATTATAGCACAATATGCCCCGGTTGTCAAGGGCTTCTACGAAAAGGAAATAATTTATTTGTAAATTTTCCTGTTGCCAAAAGGGTGTGGGAGAGATGTGACGGAGGGAATCGAATGGAACGGATTCAAGCTTATCGAAAATGGACGGGGAAGTGCAACGGTATGCCCGACGGCTATCACGGTATGAGTTATATACTGTTTCGCACCGATAGCGAGGGGACGGAAATTCTGGGCTCGAGGTGTCCGGATTCCAAAACTTTCTCAGTGGGAAAAAGCTTTTTCACCGCTATGGAGGCCGAGGAGGACGTGCTTCGTTGCTTGGCATCCGGGGAGAATCACCCGCTTCCCTTATTCGTGGAGACGAGAACAGGGGTAGGCATACTGCTCAAGCACTACGATCTACAGGCGGGGGTGGGCTTGTACTTACAGATCCACGCAAGCCCCGTGGCATTGTCCCGACTGCTTCACGGCGGCGTTCTGCGGAGCGGTGGAGACGGGGATTATATTTTGGGAGAGAGTATACCGTACCGAGGAGAAATGCGACGGGCGAATGAAAATGCTTATTCGGTTCTTTTGGATGCTTGGTCTTCGGTGCAGAGCTACCGTCGCGCTCGTGGGCTCATTCATGCTGACTCCCGCGGCGCGGTGTCCTGCGATGCTTTGGAAAAGGCTATGACGGGGCTGGCAGATTTTGTAGGCTGTGAACTGACCTTTACGCATCTTCGGGATAGCAGGGAATGGGCGCGTTGCTACCGTCCTGTTTTACTGGAGGCTCTGCTGTTCTGCTTGTTGACTGAGGCGAGGAGTTTATCGAATGACGGTAAAGTGTCCTGCCGTGTTGGGGGACAGGGAGAGGAGCGGCGGTTGGTGATGGAGCTTTCCTATACCGTCGAGCCCAAGCGTCTGCTGTCCGAGGAGCATCGGCAGGTGTGGGAGGCACGGCGGCACCTGGAACGGGTGGCGGATCTGGGCGGCTTGGAGCTGCACGCCGACGTGAGAAAGCCGTCTCGCGCAGATAAGGCGGCCGGGGCATTGCCTACGGTGGAGCTTTGCTTGGAGTGGCTTCGTGACCCTGCTCTCCTCCCTACGGGAGATCTGAAGGCCGATCTGCGGCTTTTGTATGGGCAACGGAGGGAGAATTGAAAAAGAAGCTAACCGATGGAACGTCGTGCACGGTTAGAGGAAAAACACCTTACACGCGGTAGGGGCACATGCCAAGCTTGCTTGGCGGTTCACCCTCGGGTCGTCAAAGCACGCCCCATGAATCAAATGCTGAGCAGCAAACAATGAATCCCCCGACAGATTTTCTGATATGATCCCATTATAGCACAAATCGGCAGAGAAACAAGTTCTCTGCCGAAATTTTTGTATCTGTCATTTCTCCGCTAAGAAGGCAGAGAGGATCGGTCACCTGTATGCTTGTCGATCAGAACAGAGGGGGAAGAACGTTGAAGTGCACCAGCGCGTAAATCAAGGCCGCCTGCAGGATCATGATGGCGGGAATGCCGATCATGAAGGAGACGTGCTTGGTCTTGTGGCGGATGAGCAGCATGGTGATATACATGGCCAGAGAACCGCCCACGGCAGACCAGATGAACAGGGTCTTTTCGGGAATGCGGAGTCTCACGTTGTTTCGCTTGGAGATCATCTTGTCGTAGACGCACACGAGAATGGAGAAAAAGGAGATCGAAGCGATATAGGCCAACAGAATAACCCAAGGCAGGGGCAGATTCGACATGGAAAACTCCTTTCAGAATGGGAGAGCGGGGATATTTCCCCGCTCTGTTGATTCAGTCATTATTTCTTGGCGTTGTCCTTCAGGGAGACCACCTGATTGTAGGTGTTCTCATTCTTGGTATCCTTGCAGAAGTAACCGAAGCGGACGAACTGGAACCGCTCGCCGCCCTCGGCAGTCTCCAGGGAGGGCTCTACCATAGCGCCCTCGATCTTGGTGAGGGAGTCGGGATTGAGGAAGTCCAGATAGGTCTTACCCTCGGGAACGTCGGCGGTGTTCTCGATGTTGAACAGGCGGTCGTAGAGCATGAGAGTGGTGGGCTTGGCGTACTTGGCAGACAGCCAGTGGATGGTGCCCTTGACCTTGCGGCCGTCGATGGGGTTGCCGTTGCCCGTCTCCAGGTCGGCGGTGGCGTGGATGCACTTGATGGAACCGTCCTCGTTCTTCTCGATCTCACCGCACTTGATGATATAGCCGCCCATGAGGCGCACCTCGCCCTCGGGCTTGAGGCGGAAGAACTTGGGGGGAGGAACCTCAGCGAAGTCATCGGCGTCGATGTAGACCTCGCGGGTCATGGGCACTTCACGGGTACCCAGCTCGGGCTTCTGGGGATGGTTGGGCAGGGAGATCATCTCTTCCTTGTCGGCAGGGTAGTTGTCGATGACCACCTTGATGGGGTGGGCGATGGCCACGCGGCGCAGGGCGTTCTCGTTGAGATCGTCACGGACGCAGGCCTCCAACTGACGGACGTCCACGGTGTGGTCTGTGTTGGTGACACCCGCCTCACGGACGAAGTTGAACAGGGCGGTGGGGGTGTAGCCGCGGCGGCGGAGACCCTTCAGAGTGGGCAGACGGGGATCGTCCCAGCCGTCCACGTAGCCCTCCTCCACCAGCTGGCGGAGGTAGCGCTTGGTCATGACGGTGTAGGTGATGTTCATGCGGCCGAACTCCCACTGATGCGGCTTTTGCTCAAAGCCGATCTTGTCGACAACCCAATCGTACAGCGGGCGGTGGTTGCGGAACTCACTGGAGCACAGCGAGTGGGTGATGCCCTCCAGCGCGTCCTGAATGGGATGCGCGAAGTCGTACATGG
>JAZOOM010000109.1:0-2467 GCA_045655025.1 Eubacteriales bacterium
TGGGTCGCTTTGGCGGCGGGCGTACTGGTGACCGCGGGCGTGGCTGTCGGGGCGTTCCTGCTGGGGAATAGCGGAGATGTGCCGCCTGTGGGGGCGGGGGATGTGACTACCGCCGAGCAGGAGCAGAGCCGTTTCGAGGGAGACAAGAGTGAGGAGCCCACGGAGGCAGAGCGCGAGAGCGAAACCGAGAGCGAGACCGTGACCGAGGGGGAGAGCGAAGTCGAAACGGATCCCGAGGTTTGCGCTCACGTCTTCGGCAGTTGGCAGTATACCGTGACCCCTACCTGTACTGAACGAGGTATTCGTACCCGCACATGCTCGGTTTGCCATCAGACCGAGGACGAGGATATTCCGGCGGGGCTACACACCTATGAAAGGAAGACCTGCACCCTGTGCGGGACAACCAACGACATGGAATTCACCTCCTACGGTGACGGAAACTGTTTCATCACGGATGTAGGTCGGATACGGGGAGACATGGTACTTCCGAATTATTCTCCCGAGGGAGATCTGGTCATCGCCATCGGAGACAGTGTTTTTTCCGGCAGCTTCAATTCCATCGTATGGCCTGAAAAACTGACTATGATCGGCGTGAGAGCCTTTTCTCAATGCAAACTGCCCGAAGGCTTTGCCTTGCCTGAGGGGCTTGCCCACATTGGGGAGTATGCCTTTGCGTACTGCAGTGGTATCACAACGATACACATTCCCGCCTCCGTGACCGAGATCGGCGCAAGCGCGTTTGAGGGCTTTTCCACGCTGACCCACATTACCTTCGGAGAGGGGACTCGGATTTCGACGATCCCCGCGAACTTTGCGGCGAATACCGACCTCTGCGCGATTACCCTTCCCGACTCTGTCACCTCCATCGGCTCCATGGCCTTCGGGCACACGGCCTTGCGGGAGATCCGTCTGCCCGAAGGTCTCACGAACATCGAGCCCCTCACCTTCGTTGGCTGTACGCAGCTCACCGGCGTGTCCAACACCGCAAATCTGACTTCCATCGGCTATGAGGCCTTTGCCGCATGCACCGCTCTGACGGATATAACCTTTACAGACCGTTTGACCCGTATTGGATACCACGCATTCCGTGAATGCTCCGCTCTTTCCTATACTGAGTACAGCGGAGGCTACTATTTGGCAATCGGGCAGAATCCCTACGCCATTCTTGCCTACGGCCGCAAGGATGTGGAGACCGCCGTCCTTCATGGGGATACCCACGTAGCCGCCGGCGGTGCCTTCGATGGCAGTACCGTTCTGACCTCCTTCACCTTCTCCGACAGCACGACCGAGATCCCCGACCGCTTCTTCTACGGCTGTACTTCCCTTACCTCGGTGAATATGCCCGCCGCGCTGACCCGGGTGGGAGATGGAGCCTTCTACCGGTGCCGCAGCTTGCCGAACGTAACGCTCCCCGAGGGAGTTCTCACAGTAGGAGACGAGGCATTCTTGGGCTGCTCAGCTTTTACGGAGATGATCCTCCCCGATTCCATCACGGAAATCGGATCCTACGCTTTTGCGGGATGCGTATCCATGGCCAACGTCAAGCTTCCCGCTTCGTTGACGACCATATCGAACTATTTGTTCCGGAACTGTCTTGCTCTTACGGGGACTCTCGTCATTCCCGAAGGTGTGATCTCCATCGGCTGTGTACCCTTTTCGGACTGTACCAATCTGGACACGGTGGTGATTCCGTCCAGTGTCATACACTTCGAGGAGCAGGTATTCGGATCCGGTAAGGACAGTGGGGTGTATAAAATTGAATATAAGGGAACGATGTCCGAATGGGAAGCGATTGAAAAGGACGATAACTGGCGCGCCCCCCGAGCCACTTTGCAAACGGTGATCTGTACGGACGGGCGTATTGATTTTTAACAAGATCCCTAAGTCTCGTTTCTCGACAAGCCCCTATTCAACCCCACCGCCTTGCGCGGTGGGGTTTTCAGCCGCATTTTCACAAAAAATCCCCCATCCCCCTTGACAAAATCATCCTAATATGTTATAATAAATTATCTATTGATATTTTACCCGAGAAAGGTTGAAAATTGTTATGGCAAAGGATAAATTCGTAGAACAAATCACCTCCATGGACGTAGATTTCGCCCAGTGGTACACCGACGTGGTCAAGAAGGCCGAGCTGGTGGACTACTCCGGCGTGAAGGGCTGCATGGTCATCCGCCCCTACGGCTACGCCATCTGGGAGAACATCCAGAAGGATCTGGACGCCCGCTTCAAGGCTCTGGGTCACGAGAACGTGTACATGCCCATGTTCATCCCCGAGAGCCTGCTCCAGAAGGAGAAGGATCACGTGGAGGGCTTCGCCCCCGAGGTGGCTAGGGTCACCTTCGGCGGCAGTGAGAAGTTGGAGGAGCGGCTGTGCGTCCGCCCCACCTTCGAGACGCTGTTCTGCGAGCATTTCCCCAACATCGTCCACTCCTACCGCGACCTGCCCAAGTTGTACAACCAGTGG
>JAZOOM010000110.1:0-3336 GCA_045655025.1 Eubacteriales bacterium
GGTTGATCTCAGCCTGGAGGGCTGCGTCCTTTTCCAGGACCTTTTTGGCATCGGCTGCACGCTTGGCGTCCAGCTTGGCGGCCAGGTCAGCATCGGCCACGGCCAGGATCTGGGCGGCCAGCAGAGCTGCGTTGACACCGCCGTTGATGGCAACGGTGGCCACGGGAATGCCGGAGGGCATCATCACCGTAGACAGCAGGGCGTCCATGCCGTCCAGACAGGTGGACTTACAGGGAATGCCGATGACGGGCAGGGTGGTATTTGCGGCGATGGCACCGGCCAGATGGGCGGCCATACCGGCGGCACAAATAAGGGCACCGAAGCCGTCCTCTCTGGCTTTCGCGGCAAACACGCCCGCCTCATCGGGGGTGCGGTGCGCCGAGTAAATGTGTACCTCAAAGGGTACGCCAAAGGCGGTCAAGGTGTCCATAGCCTTACGAACGATGGGGAGATCACTGTCACTTCCCATGATGATTCCGACTTTTTTCATGAACGGATTACCTCCAAATTGAATTCAAAAAAGATAAGGGCACACTTATGCTCATGACGAGATAAGTGTGCCCAGACGGTCGGCAAATATGGGGCTGAGGCGGGGGCCTCACGCTCCCTTGCAGATTTCTGTTCCACTGTGGTAGACCCACAATTATCCGTCAGTCGCAGAAATCAAATTCCTTGATTAGTATACCACAAATCAAGAAATTTGTCAAGGGATACCGACGGATTCGGAGTGTTTTTTGTCGCAAAATTTCGGGTCTGCGGAGAGAGTCTTTTTGTGGGGTTGCACAAAGGGGGATCATTCCCCATTCAGGGAGCCTCGGTCAGCTCACAACCGCCCCACTCCACCACGGTAAAGCCCACCCGCTCGAAGGGGGTGAACTCCTGCGCGGGGATTTCTACAGCCTCATCCGTGGGGTAGTAGGTCATGAACACGCGGAGGAGAGAGTCGGGGTTGGGGTTGATCTCCAGCACCGCGCCCTCGGTGTAGGCCTCGGTCTGGAATGCGATGACGTTGTAGGGATTCTGCTCCATGCGGGGGAGCCAGTAGATGATGAACTCGTTGGCCTCGCGGGGGGTCAGTCCCTGCTCGGACAGAGCCCACTCCAGGAAGGCGGCGGTGTCCTCACCACGCACACAGAAGCCGCGGGTGAAGTCGCAGTCCATGTTCTGGATGCCCTCCCAGTAGAGGCAGTAATACTGTTTACCGTCGGGGAAGATCAAAGTGCCGTCGGGGTGGGCGGTAAAGTTATTCCAACCCTTGTCGTAGGCGGGGTAGGTGCAGGTGAGAGTGCCGTCAACGGTCAGCTTGACGGATACCTCGGTGGGGGTCTCGGGGTAGAGGTAGATCACGGGCTTTTCGGGGACGGCGACGGGAGCGAATTCGATGGTGATCGCCTCCCATACGGTGTGCCCGTCAAAGGAATCCATGGGGAGGTTCGCATCAAAGGTAAACACCACCTCGTCCCCCACGCAGAAGTCGGCGGGGTTCGCCACCAAAAGGTGCATGGTCTTCTGTCCGCCGCTCGTGTACACTTGCACGGCAATGACCCCCTCCATAGGCTCCACCGCTTCGTATTTCACGACAGTCCCCCACATCTCGAGGATAGCAGGAGCAGGCTCGGTGGCCATATCGGTCTCGGTCTCCTCAGCGATATTGGCGGTGGTCTCGATGATGCCGATGGCCACATCGGTGTCGGGCAGGGTGCCCCCGATGGTCATGCCGTCAAGGTTGGTCTGTCCTTCCTCAAAGGGATCCTCCAGAAGCCAGCAGCCGGTCAGAGTGGCCAAAAGGGCAAGAGCCAGCGCGACGGTCAAAAAACGGAGGTGTTTCTTCATGATTTTGGTCTCCTTTCGTTACTCGGGCTTGCAGATGCGCTCATGGGTGAATACGTGCTTATGATCGCCGCAGCCTTCCCATATCTCATTCCCATCCGCATCGGTCTCGGGGGTGATGCTCACGATATCCTCCCGCGACAGGCAGAGCCAACCCTCCTTGTCAATGGTCAGATACCCACCGCTCCCGATAACGGCCTCGGCGGCGGCAATTTTCTCAGGGGTGGCGTGACCAACGAATTGGTGATAGTTGCTGTAACCGCCGCTGATATCCACGATTTCTCCGCCGGCGGAAACACGGACGTTATAGCTCTCGTCCGTCCGATATCTGCCGATATACAGCGTGAATTGTATGCGGTTGGAGCCGTCTGAGGCATGGGGATTGACGCTCACACGGAAATGGCTCACGTGGGGCAAGTCATACGCCTCCCACAAGGCCTCGGCGGCGATCTCGCAGAGTTTCCTCTCCTCGTCGTTCAGCTCCGCATAGGGATCAATGGTCGTGGTTTCGGAAGGCGCATCCGGCTCAACGGGCGTGGTTTCAACGTCCGGTTGAGTAGACAACTCAGTACCATGGTTGGGGAGCGTTCCATCGGCAGGGATATAGCTTTCACCCTCGGTATCGGGGTAGCAGATAAAGGTGTCGTTATAGGTCTCACCGGGAAAGGGCTCGGCCAGAAGGTCGCAGGCTGTCAAAGGCAAGGAGACGGCCAGCAAGGCGGTCAGCGCAAAAACAACGGTCTTTTTCATCGTGCGTTCTCCTTTCATGGAATCCAAGGGGGCTTCACTCATTATAGACGATATTTTTGGCCCAAGGGTTACCGAAGCATGGATTTTTTGAAAAAATGTTTCAAGTTTGGATTTGTCGGTGGGTTTGGATACGGCAGTAGGGGCGGATTCCATATCCGCCCGTGGTTTCAAAAGGCCAAGATACACATGGTTTTTTCGCGTTCGCGGGCGCATATGGAATGCGCCCCTACGGCATCCTTTTACAGCCCGATAAACGCCAAATTACCCTTCCACAACCCCGTCAAACCCAAACTCCGCCCCGCCGATCATGTATGTCGTTCCTCCTTCGGTGTGGATAACCGTCAGCGCGCCCCCATCCAACAAAACGGTCACGGGGGTATTCAGAGGACAAATCCCCACCGACACGGCGGCGGCCACAGCGGCGCAAGCCCCCGTCCCGCAGGCGAGGGTGACACCGCTCCCCCGCTCAAAGACCCGCATACGGAGGGTGGTCCCGTCGATCTTCTCCACGAATTCCACGTTCACGCCACCCTCCCCGGCGGCGGAGAGGAACGCCCCCTCGGCCTCCACGTCCACGTCCGCGAGATCATCCACCAAGCAGACCCGATGGGGGTCCCCCACCGACACGGGAATGAGGTGGTAGTGCTTCCCCATCGCCCTGCAGATCACCTCGTCGGAGACCGTCACACAGCCCATATCCACGGTGACGGAATCCACCTTGCCATCCCGCACAGACAGGGACAGAGACTTGATCCC
>JAZOOM010000111.1:0-1553 GCA_045655025.1 Eubacteriales bacterium
GGCGCTCTCGGCACTTCCGAAGCGGTGGCCATCCTGCCCGCCGTGGCGGAGAAGATCAAGACCTACGCCGCTGATCCCGACGGAGTGATCTTTGTGACCTATGACACCCACACCGAGGACTACATGGAGACCTCGGAAGGGAAGAATCTCCCCGTTCCCCATTGCATCAAGGGCACCGCGGGCTGGGCGCTTCACCCCACCGTCGCCGCCGCGCTGGCGGGCGTGGAGTACACCTCTGTGGAAAAGCCCACCTTCGGCTCGGTAGAGCTGCCTGCTCTTGTGGGGCAAGCCGCTGACGGTGAAGACTTCACCGTGGAGCTCATCGGCCTCTGTACCGATATCTGCGTGGTGTCCAACACCCTGCTTTTGAAGGCGCACTACCCCGAGACTGCCATTTCGGTGGATGCGGCCTGCTGCGCGGGAGTGACCCCCGCAAGCCATGAGGCGGCCTTGATGACCATGACCATGTGTCAGATCGAGGTCAAAAACAGGTAATGAAAAAATTTAAAGAAATTTTTATCCAATCGCTTGACAACATGAGAAAATTATGATATAATGGACTCATCAAAGAAAGGAGTCTCTGTTCCTATGAAAAAAACAAGCAAAACCATCCGCGTGATCGGTGCCGTCATTCTCGGTACGATTTTGACGGGTTTGGCCTACTATTTCATGCTTCCTCCCATCAATATCCACAGCACCGGGTTCTGGACGTTCCTTCTGATGGTTCTGTTTTTTTACGGATTGCCCATGGGCGTGGTCAGCGGCTTCGGCGGCGTCGGCACGAAGGGAAGTAAGCTCAAGCTGAATAAGGTGTTCCTGCTGATCCTCGCTGTCCCTGTGGCGGTGCTGGTGTTGGGTAACATCTTCTCCTCCACCTTCTTTAACGCCCAGAAGTACGCCTCTGTCATCGAGGTGAACGAATCCAACTTCTCCGAGGATATGCCCGAGGCTGATGTGGTGACCAACATTTCCCTCATGGACACCGCCTCTGCTTCCATTCTCGGTAACCGCGAGCTGGGTGCCCTCTCCGACGTGGTATCCCAGTACAACGTGAGCCACGATTACAACCAGATCAACTATCAGGGTACCCCCAAGAAGGTGGCCAATCTGGAGTACGTTGACCTCTTCCGTTGGATCAACAACTCCGCCAACGGCGTTCCCGGCTACGTCATGGTGGATCCCGTGGGGAACGACGCGGACTACGTCAAGTTCGAGAAACCCATGATCTACGTGGACAGCGCCTTCCTTGAGGAGGATCTGATGCGCAAGCTCCGCTTCTCCTACCCCACCAAGATCTTTTCCTCCGTGAATTTCGAGATCGACGAGGAGGGCAACCCCTTCTACATCGTCTCCTGCATGAAGCCCAAGGTGGGTCTGTTCGGCGCTATGGACGTCAATGAGGTCATCATCTTCAACCCCTGCGACGGCACCTCCGAGATCTACCCCGTGGAGGGATCTCCCTCCTGGATCGACAATGTCTACGACGGCGATCTGGCTTGCCAGAAGTACGATTGGTGCGGCACGCTGTCGGGCGGTTTCTGGAACTCCGTGAT
>JAZOOM010000112.1:0-7756 GCA_045655025.1 Eubacteriales bacterium
AGTCTTATCGATACGGACGTAGATCACGCCATTGATGTCGGTCTCATACTCCAGCCATGCGCCGCGGTAGGGAATGATCTGGGCGGCGTAGGTACGCTTACCGGTCTTGTCGATCTCGGAGGCGTAGTACATACCGGGGGAACGAATGATCTGGGAAACGATGACACGCTCGGCGCCGTTGATGACGAAGGTGCCGTTCTCGGTCATGAGGGGGAACTCGCCCATGAAAATGTCCGTCTGCTTGACCTCACCGGTCTGCTTGTTGGTCAGACGAACGTTGACCTTCAGGGGAGCGGCATAGTTGACGTCGCGCTCCTTGCACTCCTCCACGGAGTAGTTGGGTCTTTCGGTATCGAGGCTGTAGGACATGAACTCGATAAGCAGATTGCCCGAGAAGTCGGTGATGGGGGAGACCTCGTGAAGAACCTCGGTCAGACCCTCCTCCAAGAACCACTTGTAGGACTTGGTCTGGATCTCCACCAGATTGGGCAGCTCCAGGTTGAAACGGGTGCGGGAGAAGGACTTACGTACGTTCTCGCCGAGTCTCTGATCTTTCAGATTGACCATGAATAAAACACTCCATTCAATATCGTTGGTGGACACCGTCGGGCGGATTCCCGATCGGCGGCGGGGAAAATTAGGGGGACGAGATACCCTCGGCCATTCTCCGAATCCGCCGCGCAGGCACGTCAGGGGCCTCATGGGTCAAACGGACAACCCAAGGACACCGCAAATGCCGCGGCCGAAGTCGTATGGAACGCTCACGCAACGCCTTCGTCGAAATGCACAAGGAAGATCTCGAAAAATCGTCTTTCTTTGACTTGAAACCCCGTCAAAGGGCACAAGTACCCATATTGAGACGATTATATTGCAGTTTACTATTTTATCACACAAATCAAGCATTGTCAAGGGGTTTTTGCAAAATATTTTGGATTATTTTTCAGTATGATGAAAATAGACAAAATCCGACGCCTCCGCCTCCCGAGATCACGGAATGTGAACCGCGAGGATCGTACAAAACTTTGGCTCCTCACCCTTGATTCTGCAGATAATTTACGCTTGTTTCCAAAAAATCCATGAAATGATGTTTACAAATTCATGAAAGTATGGTATACTGTTATAATCTATAACTATGTTCGGATGCTGTTCCCGTCGGGCGGCCGTATCCGAAGAAAGGAAATCTCCTTTGAGCCCCACCTCTTCCAATCCCCCCGCGCCCCTCGTCCCCATTCCGCGGGACGGCTGTAAGAACGGGGCACTCCTCCCGCATATTCTTCTGCTCCTCGCCACCGTCCTGGTAGGCGTGGGCTTCTGCGCCATACAGCCAACCTTCATCGGCAATGCCCTCGTCACCGAGGCCATCTCGGGGGCGTGCGTCCTCCTGCTGGCGGTGTACCTGTGGCGTATGACTCGCGGGGGCCGCGGCATACTGATCCTGACCGTGGTGGTCGGATTCTTCCTGTATGGCCGCACCGGCTCCTTCATCCCCGTCGGCCTGCTCTGCGGCGTCCTGTTTTCCATCAGCCAAGGCGCGCTCCTGCTGGCCATTCAACCCAAGGAAAAGCTCCCCCTTTTCCCCCTGATCCCCGTGCTGGCCTACGCCGCGACCACCCTGCTCTCCATGGATCCCTTGGGTGCCCTGGCGGTGCTGATCCCCTATCCCCCCATGATCGCCCTGGCCCTGGCCACCCGCGCCTCGGCGGAAAAAGAGGACGGCCCCACCCGCACCGGCGTCATCTGCGCCACCTCCGCGGCGCTGGGCGTGTCCCTGGGCGGTATGATCCTCCTGTCCCTGATCCGCCACTACGGCACCACCAACCTGTCGGTCATCCTGGATCACGCCCGTCAGGCCGTCATGGACTATATGCTTTCCCTGGAGCTTCCCGACGTGCTGACCCCCGAGCAGATGGAGGCCGTGCAGGAGCTCCTTAGCTACGAGAACGTCAAGAACGCCGTCAACAGCCTGTTCAACCTCCTGCCCGCCCTCTTCGCCGTAGCGGTCATGATCCCCGCCGCCATATGCCAGTCCTTCCTGTTCATTTCCCTGAAGACATTCGGTTACGAAGCGTCCATCACCCCTCGTGTCAAGGCTCTCCGTATGAGCACCGTCTCCTGCGTGGTGTTCCTGGTGACCTACGCGGCCGTTTGGCTGGATCAGTCCGTGGTGTCCTCCCTGGCCGGCACCGTTGCCCAGAATATCTACCTTCTCCTCCTCCCCGGCATGGCACTGGCGGGCACAAGCCGCACCACCTCCGCCCTTGCGCGAAAAGGTCCTCGCGGCATGGGATGCCTCTTCTACCTGATCATCCTGATCCCCTGCCTCTTGATCATAGCCCCCATCATCCCCGCCATGCTGGAGGTCATCGGCAACCTGTTCACCGCCATCACCGCCAAGCTCAAGTCCCCCGAGGATGACGACCCCTTCGGCCCCTCCGGAGGGAATTCCTGATCGTCCATCCTCATCCAATTGTTTGAAAGGAGCTGATCCCATGTCTCCCCAAAAGCACCGAATCCCCCGAAAGCACCGTAAGGGTGCCCTGTCCGTAGACCTCCGCGTGCCCTTCGCCATTACTGTGGCCGAGGGTCTCCTGCTTCTGGGTCTGGTAGCCCTCCTTGCCTACGGGAACGTCCCCCGCCTGCCCCTCTTGGCGGTTTGTGTCCTGATCTTCTACTTGATCACCGCGGGCGTGGTTCTCCTAGCCTTCGCCCTCCGGTTTGCCGCGTATAAGAAGGCCGAGCGGGAGGCCGAGGAACTGAGCACCGATATCAGCCACGTGTTCCGCTCCACCGCCCACGTCCCCTACGCCGTGATCAACGCGGACGGCATGCTCCGCGTCATCAATCACGCCATGCAGGATATCCTCGGCTTCCACGCCTCCGTCTGCCGCATCCCCTTGAGTCGAGTCTGCCCCACCATCACCGTGGATTGGCTCAACGAAACCGTCCGCAGACAAGAGGCCGAGGAAAACGACCGCCTCAGCCGTCGGGGCGACCCGATCCCCGAGACCGTTTTCCCCGGAATCGCTAGCCAAGCGGACTGCGATCCGGACAATGCCGCGGTGGTTCGCCTGCGGGACGGCCGCCGTTACCGCATGGAGACCCATCTGATCCAAAAAGAAAACGACCACTATTACCTCGTGATTTTCCACGACGTCACACAGCTCCTGGATCTGATGGAGGAGACCGACCGCTCTCACATGGTACTGGCCTACATCATTCTGGATAACCTGCAGGAGCTGACCCAGTTCGTCCGCGCCAACTACCGCACCACCGCCGGTCTCATCGAGGAAACACTGACCCGCTGGGTGGAGGATATGAACGGCATGCTCCGCGAGTACGACCGAGATAAGTACCTGGCCATCTTCACCACGGAGATGCTGGATCGTTGCATCGCGGATAACTTCTCCATTTTGGACGACATCATGAAGATCCGCGTGGGCGACAACAGCTTCCCCCTGTCCATCTCCATGGGCATCGCCGATATCGACGGCAGCATGAACGAGCGGGAAAAGGCGGCCTCCGCCGCTTTGGATATGGCTCTCCAGCGTGGCGGTAACCAGGTAGCCCTCCAAAGACGGGGCAGCACCAACCTCTTGTACTACGGAGGGGCCCATAAGACCCTGGAGGCCAACACCTCCATCTCCTCCCGCGTCAGCGCCACTCTGCTGGAGCGACGGCTGGAGACCTGCGGCAACGTCCTCGTCATGGCTCACTCCAATCCCGACTTCGATGCCATCGGTTCCTCCGTGGGAGCCTACCGCCTCTGCCGCAGCATCCTGGAGGCGAACGGGCGGGAAAACGTCCCCGTCCGTGTCGTCACCAATAAGACCTGCGACACCTTCGCCATCTGCTCCGCCCACCTGTCCTCCCTCCCCGAGTACGAAAGCGTATTCATCGACAAGGCCGCCGCTCAGCAGTCCGTGTCCTCGGATACCCTCCTGATCCTGACCGACGTGAATAACCCCTATATCTTCGAGGCCCCCGGTATCGTGGGATGCATCGCCTCCGACAGCAGCGGTATCTCCAACATCGCCGTCATCGACCACCACCGCCAGGTGGGTGAGCTTCCCTTCCGCCCCTTCCTTCACTATATTGAAGCAACCAAATCCTCGGCCAGCGAGATCGTGTCCGAGATCCTCCGACAAAGCTCCTACGCGGATACCCTCCATAAGGAGGAGGCCAACCTGCTCCTGGCAGGCATCATGCTGGATACCCACAACTTCACCCGCTCGGCAGGCGCGCAGACCTTTGATGCCACCTACTACCTCTACAGCCGCAAGGCCCATACCGACGTAGCGCGGGAATTCTTCAACGAGCGCATCGACGAGCTTCTGATCGCCGGTGATTTCGATGCCCATACCCGCCTGTACGCCGACGTGTTCGCCATCACCTGGCTCAGCGAGGATCACGTTCCCTCGGGCGGTGACCGCATCGCCGCCTCCAAGGCCGCTGATAAGCTCTTGGGTATCCGCGGCGTGGAAGCCTCCTTCGCCCTGGCCCTCGTCCCCGAGGGCGTGTCCATCTCCGCCCGCTCCAAGGGCAACGTCAACGTTCAGCTCATCATGGAGAAGCTGGACGGCGGCGGCCACTTCGACATGGCGGGCGCGCAGGTCCCCGGCAACGTCCCCGAGGCCTACGACCGCCTCACCGCCGCCATCGACGAATACACCCTCCAATTCCCCGAGCAATTCCGCAAGGGATAAAAATCCAACCGCATCAACCATAACTCCACCCAAAGAAAGGAAATACACACCATGAAAGTAGTACTGCTCGCCGACGTAAAAGGCCAAGGAAAGAAAAATGACGTCATCAACGTATCCGACGGATACGCCAGAAACTTCCTCCTCCCCCGCAAGCTGGCCGTGGAGGCCGACGCCAAGGTCATGAACGAGATCAAGGGCCGCGAGGAATCCATCAAGCACAAGATCGAGGTAGAGACCGCCGAGGCCAAGGCTCTGGCCGCCAAGCTGGACACCCTCCTGGTCAAGATCCCCGCCTCCTCGGGTGCTGACGGCCGCCTCTACGGCTCCATCACCGCCAAGGACGTCGCTGACCACCTCCAGAAGGACTACGGCATCACCGTTGACAAGCGCAAGATCCAGCTCCCCGACGCTATCCGCGCCTACGGCAAGTACGACCTGGACGTGAAGCTCTACACCGATATCGTAGGCAAGATTCACGTGCTGGTCTGCAACTAAGCAAACCGCATGAACAACAATATAGGCAACCAGGATTCCCTGGTACGAAAGCTTCCCTTCTCCCTCATTGCCGAGCAGTCCCTCTTGGGTGCCATCCTGGTCGACCCCGAGTCCTTCAACGAGATCGCCGATGCCGTCTCGGTGTCGGATTTCTACCTGGAGGAGCATCAGCAGATCTTCTCGGCCATGCACGAGCTGTTTTTGACCAGCCGTGACATCGACGTGGTCACCCTCATCGACATGCTGGTGCAAAAGGGCATCTACGATAAATCCGGCGGCGAGGACTACGTCCGCGTCCTGGTGGAGGTGGTGCCCACCGCCATGAACGTAAAGGACTACGCCCGTATCGTCAAGGATAAGAGCGTCCTGCGCCAGCTCATCGGTGCCTGTGACGAGGTCAGCGAGATCGCCTACTCCGAGCAGGAGGACGTGGCCCACATTCTGGATGCCGCCGAGAGCAAGATCTTCACCATCGCCCAAGGCAAGGATACCAAGGGCTTCCGCCACATCCGCGAGGTCATCGGCGACGTCTATGCCCACCTCCACGAGCTGAACACCAACAAGGAAGCCTCCCAAGGCACCTCCACCGGATTTTCGGGTCTGGATCGAGTGCTGGCAGGCATGGGTAACTCCGACCTGATCCTGGTGGGTGCCCGTCCCGGTATGGGTAAGACCTCCTTCTGTCTGAACATCGGTACCAACGTGGCCGCGCTGACGGGTAAGACGGTATGTATGTTCTCTTTGGAGATGTCCGCCGAGCAGCTGGTCAACCGTATCATCTCCTCGGAGGCCATGGTGGACAGCTACGCCATGCGTACCGGCGAGCTGAAGGACGAGGACTGGGAAAACATCGCCCTGGCCACCACCCGCCTGGCCAAGTGCGACATTCTCATCGACGATACCGCGGGCATCACCGCCACGGGCATGAAGGCCAAGCTCCGCCGCGTGAAGAACCTGGGTCTGGTGGTCATCGACTACCTCCAGCTCATGCAGGGCGACAGCCGTAACGATAACCGCGTCCAGGAGGTGGCCGAGATCTCCCGTGCCATGAAGCTCATGGCCAAGGAGCTCATGGTACCCGTCATCTGCTGCTCCCAGCTCTCCCGAGGCCCCGAGTCCCGTACCGATAAACGCCCCATGATGTCCGACCTCCGTGAATCGGGATCCATCGAACAGGACGCCGACGTAGTCCTCTTCCTCTACCGCGACGAGTATTACAAGACCAACGAGTCCTCCGAGCCCAATTCGGATGCCGCCGCCTCCATCGTGGAGGTCATCGTGGCCAAGAACCGTCACGGCTCCACAGGTACCGTCAAAATGGGCTGGATCGGCCGCTACACCAAGTTCCGCACCCTGGCAGACGAGGGCAGTGTTCCCTCTTAATGCCTCCCGGCATTCGAAGGCTTGCTTCGACCACCTTTTTACACATGTGAGGATCCACCATGTTACCATTCCAACTTCCCGAGGTACTCCCCTGCCTCGTCGCCTTTTCGGGCGGCGCGGATTCACGGCTGCTTCTGGAGCTGACCGTCCGCGCCCTCGCGGAGCGTGACGGCGAAGCGGGCAAAGGGCAGGTCTTAGCCGCCCACCTCCACCACGGCATACGGGGCGAGGAGGCCGACCGCGATCTGGCTTTCTGTCAACGGATCTGTGCCGAGCTGGGCGTAGAACTGGTCTGGGAGAAGGTCGATATCCCCGCCCTGGCCGCCGAGAGCGGTGAGGGACTGGAGACCGTAGCCCGTCGGGTTCGGTACGAATTCTTCCAAAGAGTCATGGACGAGCGGGACATTTCCGTCCTCATGACCGCCCACCACGCCGACGATAATCTGGAAACCGTGCTGGAACGCCTGCTCCGCGGCACAGGCACCCGTGGCATGGGCGGCATTCCCCCCATCCGCACCATGGCCGGCGATTGCCGCTTCCCCGTGACCGTTCTGTACCGCCCCCTGCTGGAAATGACCCGCCGAGAGATCCTCGCGGCCTGTAAGGAGCTGGGTCTGGAGTACGTCACCGACTCCACCAATCTGGAGGACGGCTGTATCCGTAACCGCATCCGCCATACCGTCATCCCCGCCCTGGAGGCCATCGCGGGAGAGGACGTCCCCCAACGCTCCGCCCTGAAAATGTCCCGCCTGGCCCGCGAGGATGAGCACTTTCTCCACTCCATGGCCCAGCGGCGGGTCTATGCCGCGAACGTCCCCTACGGCGAGGGTCTGGAGCTGACCGACCTGCGGGAGCTGGATCCCGCCCTGTCCAAGCGATGCATCCGAGCGCTGTACCGAAGCGCCATGCTTCTCTACCGCGACAGAGAGGGACGCGAGCCCCTCACCGCCGCTCATCAGGAAGCCCTGCTGGAGCTGGCGCGCAAAGGCGTTCCCGAGTCCCGAATCCCCCTCCCCGAGGGCATGATGGGGCTGGTGCGGGAGGAGTTCCTGTACGTCTGCCCCGCCGACCTTCCCGAGCCTCCCCCCGTCCCCGACGAGCCCGTGATCCTCAGCGAGACGCTGACGGATTGGGGGCGCCGCGCCGTCATCATTCTGGAGACCTCCCCCACACCT
>JAZOOM010000113.1:0-9698 GCA_045655025.1 Eubacteriales bacterium
TGCACTACATGCTCCCCACTGCCGAGGCCGCTCTGGCATCTCTGTATAGGGGCGAGATCCTCACCGAGGCCGATCTGCCCAAGAAGCTGGTCTCCTACACCCCCTGCTTCCGCCGTGAAGCCGGTTCTTACCGTTCCGACGAGCGCGGTATGGTACGCGGACACCAGTTCAACAAGGTGGAAATGTTCCAGTTCACCCTGCCCGCGCAGTCTGACGCCGCTTTCGACGAGCTGGTGACCAAGGCTGAGGCTCTGGTGGCCGGTCTGGGCTTCCACTTCCGCACCGTGAAGCTGGCCGCCGAGGATTGCTCCGCATCCATGGCCAGAACCTACGACATCGAGATCCAGATCCCCTCCATGAACGGCTATAAGGAGGTCTCCTCCGTCTCCAACGCCCGCGACTATCAGGCTCGCCGCGGTATGATGCGTGTCAAGCGCGCCAACGGTAAGACCGAGTACCTCCATACGCTCAACGGCTCCGGTCTGGCTACCAGCCGCATTCTGCCCGCCCTGGTGGAGCAGAACCAGAACGCCGACGGCAGCATCAACGTGCCCGACGTGCTGAAAAAGTACCTGGGCGTTGACGTGATCCGTAAGTAATGAGGTAGACCCCCATGTGGTTGCATAAACTGTTTCTATCGACATCGGGGGAGCCGTCTCTCTTAGAGGAGCTGTGGGCCTATCTGGAAGGGAAGTACTTCTCGGTGCAGACCGGGGGGTACGAGAACATCCATATGGGCTCCGGAACCCTCATCACCCTGCAAAGGGTGGTTTTGGGTATCTTCATCGGCGTGATCTTCGCGGCGGGCTTCGTCTGCTACGACAAGAACCGCCTCGGTGCCTTTGTCCGCCGGCTGGTCAAGGATGAGTGTCTCTGGCCCAATAAGGCCAAAACTCTGTCCGAGCTGGGCTTTTTGCGGAACAGCGGCGTGAAGATGAGCCTGCGCAGCCCCAATAAACTGGGAAAGATCGTTCATTGCGTGGAAAGAGATGCCTACCTTGAACAGGTCGAAAAAGCTCGAGCCGAGTACGTGACCGAGCATGGCAATGATGAAGGCTTCTTCATGCCCGAGTACCGTTTGGATTTTGAAAACGATCATTTCTACATTCCGGATGAGGAACATTACCGCGCTGAGGTTCGTTATGAGGAAAAGGGATCGGGTTGGCGTGCATTTGCCTTGGTGGTTATCGTCTCCGTTGTGGGAGCGGCTTTGGTCTGCTTCCTCCTCCCGGATATGATCCAGCTGGTGGATAACATGATCGGCATCCTCTCCGAGAACGATCAGTACTGGACGGGCGGTTGACCCTGAAACAAAGTATAATAAATTTAACTAACGAGGTATAGCATGATGAACCCGACCATAAAAAGACCCATGATCGGTCTGGTTTCCTCCCGTGACGGGGATAAAATGATGATGGCTCAACGGTATATGGATGCCGTATGGTATGCGGGAGGACTGCCCGTGGTGCTGTCCTATACCACCGATCCTCAAAAGCTGGCCGAATACGCCACCATCTTCGACGGCTTCCTCTTCTCCGGCGGTGTGGACGTAAATCCCGTCAAGTACGGAGAGGAAAAGCAGTTTGATTCGGTGGAGATCGACGATATGCGCGACGACTTTGAGGAGGCTCTGTTCAAGGTCGTTTACCCCACGGGTAAGCCCATTTTGGGTATTTGCCGCGGTATCCAGTCCATCAACGTCTGGATGGGCGGTACATTGCACCAGCACATCGAGGGACACCGACAGACCGATATCCCCCAGACACCCACCCATGAGATCCTCATCGAGGAGGGAAGCATGCTCCACAAGCTTTGCGGCAAGACCTCTGTGATGGTCAATACCTTCCATCACCAAGCTGTGAAGACCCCGGCTCCCGCTTTGACAGTAGATGCTCTCAGCCCCGACGGCTTCATTGAGGCGGCCCACGAGGAGGGACATCGTTTCCTCTTTGTAATCCAGTCTCACCCCGAATTCTACTACAGTAAGGAAGGCGATGACCATTCTCTGGCCATCTTTACGGCCTTCATCAACGCCTGTATGTGATACGTACAAAAATCCCGCGGAACGCATTTTCCGCGGGATTTTTGCTTTTCGAGGGGGGTTACATGGGTGTAACCCCCCCTGTTTTTTGGTGTTTCGAAGGGTTTTTACTTTTTATTCCTCATAGGACGAAGGGTGTTGGGATCCATGGCCTTGCACAGCAGAACGGCGCAAATACCCGTCAGGATGGCATTGGGGATCATGTAGCCCGCGTTGTACGCAAGAGAGTAGATCCAAGGATTCATGCCCTCCGGAGCGTAGCTGCCCCAGAGAATGCCTCCCGACAGTACCGAGGACACATAGCGAAGCACGCAGACGATCACGGCACCCGTCCCGTAGCCCGTCAGACGAAGGATCTGATTTTTCTGTCCGAACGGCTTGGAAAAGAGAGGTGCCATACCGATGACGGTAAAGGCAATCACGTAATCCAGCAGTACGCAGAGAATGAACGCCCACCAGACGTTGGCGGGGGGCGGATACCACCCCATGACGATCTGGAGTCCGGAAAAGACCAGACCCGCGCCCATGCCCCAACCGGCACCGCGGCGGTAGGCGTAGTAGACGATGGGCAGCATACCAATGGTAATGGAGCCACCTGCGGGGAACAGAACGGCGTTATAGGGTGCCAGCGCGCAGACGTAGTCAATGACCCACGCCAAAGCCAGCATCATGGCTCCCTCGACCAAGGCCAAGAGATTCTTTTTGTGATTCGTTTTCACGGAACCACCTCCAAAATAAAAATTCGACCGCACGGAAAATCTCCGCGTGGTCTCATGAATGGTGGTTATGAATGGCGATTGCGCACTCTCCGATTCAAGACATTCAAAATACTTCCTACGCCGGTATTATCCGTATCAGGTTAAGGGTTCGCGCAAGCGGCGCATCTCAGCCGACCGTCCGGTTGATCATCCCGGTGTCAGCACCCCTGATTTTTCGTGCCGGACAGTCTCCTTTGAGACCATCCGTGTCGTACCTGTATTATATACCATTTTTCGGGTTTTGTCAAGGGATTTTTCAAGAACAAGGTCGCAATAGTATATAAAAAATCGCTTTTCAAACGGATCAAATTCGGTAAAAATGAAGATAAATCATTGACAAAAACGGAAAATATGGTATAATATCAGTACAGGAGCCAGGAGCTTGCGTCGCGAGAGCGGTCAGACAGCCGCGGCTTCGAAAAACAATGTAGGAGAAGGATATTATGAAGAAGTACGCACGTTTGTTTATGATCCTTTTGACGGTTATGACCATGGTCGCCGTGTTCACCGTTTGCGCCTCGGCCGCGGAGCCCACTCAGGAGGGAGGCCACTGGGTCATCAATGCCGATAAGATCGACGAAATCCTCGACGGTGAGGCCGGTGAAAAGACTACGGGCTGGGAGGTTCCTTTCCTGAAGGTGTCCCCCACTCTGGACGGTACGATCTCCAAGGCGGAATATCAGCCCTTCGAAATGTATGAGGATTACCTGTCCTACATGGCCGTGATCGGTAACCCCAGTCAAGGTAACACACGGGAAGAGTTTATGGAATTCTATGAGATGACCAAGAACGGCTTCTTTGACGCATACTGGGGCTGGGACGGCCGCTACCTGTACGTAGCCTTTGAGGTTCGCTGTGTTAACGGATTCAACTGTAAGCCCGAGGAAATGGGCGGAAACGTATATCTGTACGCCTACAACATGTTGCAGGTGGGTATCGCGCCCGTCGATGCTACGGGCAAAGATCCCGACTACCTGGAGCTGGGCTTTGGCGTTCACAGTGAGACCGGTGAGTCTCTGACCCACACCTGGATGGGTTCCTTCTATCCCGCGGCAGGTGAGGACTTTGTGGGCTCTTACGATAAGGAAAATCAGGTCGTTGTCTATGAGGCGCGTATCAATCTCCAGCAGGCGCTGAAGCTGGAGGACAAGATGGTGGAGAACGGCGACGAGATCAATTTCGCCTGGCTTCTGTCCGTCAACGGCGCTACCTCCTCTGTCCACGACTACTGGCAGGTAGGCTTCTGCCACGGTATCGGCGGTCAGTATTCTCATAAGATGAACCAGTACTTCGCCCGCGTGACCTTCACGGGCAAGGACGTGCAGCTGGATCCCGAGGAGATCGGCGGTATCAGCGAGGAGGATAAGCTCTACGAGCTGGTGGAATTCGTGGATATGTCCGATGAGAAGGTGGTTAAGACCTTCACCGCTGAGGGCGCGTCCATTGAGTACGTCACCGAGGATGGCGAGTCCTTCGCCCGTATCACCGCTTTGAGCGATATGCCTTACGTCTGGTCTAAGACCTATCCCCGCAGCCTGCAGAGCGCAGAATGCGGCTACATCGTGGTTAAGTACCGCTATAACGGCGATGAGCCCATTGATCTGGGTATCCTGTACCGTAACGCGTATTTCCCCGAATATGACCTGGATTTCATGTACACCGAGACGGTTGGTAACGACGGGGAATGGCACGTGCTGACCTTCTACATGACCGGTGAGGAGAAGTGGCAGAACTGGATCGTAAATATGGGTCTGGCTCCCTTGGCCGCCGCCGGCGATTCCGTTGATATCTCTTTCGTGAAATTCTATAATCTGGATCCCTTTGATCTGTATGAGGATCAGGAATTCGATCCCAACGCGCAAAAGGAGACCCAACCCGAGGAGACCACCGCGGAGATCACCGAGACCGTTGAGGAAGCAACTACCGCCGCTCAGGTTGAGGAGACTACCGTAGTCGCCGATACCGAGGCTCCTACGGAGACCGAAGCGGAAAAATCCGGTTGCGGAGCAACTCTGGGTATGGGCATTCTGTCCATTCTTGCCTTGGCCTCTGCGGTCGTTCTGAAAAAGAAGGAAGAATAACCAATATTCCATAGAGCATCGTCCAGCCCCCATCGGCTCATCCGACGGGGGCCGACGGTGTTTTTGAAAAGCCGTTTTTAAAAACCGAAAGGAATGGATCTCCCATGAAAAAGCTCCTGTTTTTGCTGTCCCTGCTCCTTTGCCTGTGTACCTGCCTTCTGGCAGCCTGCGACACGGCACAGCCCACGGATACCACCGCAACCGCCGGAGAGGCGGAGCCTACCGCCGAGGAAACCACCGTACCCGCTACGGAAGCTCCTACGGAGCCTGTCACCGAAACGCCTACCGAAGCAATCACCGAAACCCCCACCGAGGCCGAGACTCAGCCCGCGGAGCTGGTCATTGATGCCGAGAACAACGGCCGTATTCTGGTGCCCTACTATGAGGGAGATGCTCCTGCTTCGGATTCCGTTTATAAGAGCGCGGATAATTTCCGTAAACGGATTTTGGCCAGTACTGAGCTGTCGATCCGTGTCACCCGCGCCCGCAATACGTCGAACAGCAATTCCGTGACCTTCCTCATCGGTGAAACACCTTATGAGGAGACCGCCACGGTCAAGGCCTCCCTGCCCGCCAATAGCTATGCCGTGCAGGTCATCGGACGTAAGATCGTCATCATCGGTACGGACGATACGCTGACCGTCAAGGCCCTCAAGGATTTCTGCGACAGAGTGCTGGATAACCCCGAGCGAGCTGCCGCGGGCAAGCTGACCGTCCTTCCCGAAGACAGCTTCACCGTGACGCTGGATAAGCCCTACACCGTGGGTGATATGATGGCCGACGGCCTGATTCCCACCGCCGATTACGCCGAGCTGTTCAATTCTCCGCCTCAGGGTCAGTACAGCATCGCCCAAGGCGCGGCCACCGACGGCACCTACATCTATCTGGCTCTCCGCAATTCCAACGATACGGGCGCTGTGATCACCAAGCACCGCATGGACGACGGCTCCTTTGTGGCGGTCTCCCCCGTCCTGAAGCTGGGTCACGCCAACGATATGACCTACAACACCGAAAAGAATATTCTGGTGGTGGCTCATGGCCAGAAGGAAGGCAAGATCCTGACCCTTGTGAATCCCGAAACGCTGGAGTTTATCGAGGACGTGAGCATTGAAAAGGGCGCGGGTGCCATTACCTACAACCCCGCCACCAATTCCTACGCCATCAGCCAAGGCGGAAAATCCCTCCACATGCTGGACAGCAATTTGGGATACGTTACTTCCTATAACCGCACCAAGCCCGACGGCTACACCGCCCAAGGCATGGGCTCCGACGAGCAGTTCATCTACTTCCCCATGAGCGGCGCGGGGCAGAACATTCTGGATACCTTCGATTGGGAAGGGAACCCTATGGGGCAGATCATCCTGCCTACTCCCCATGAGAGCGAGAGCCTGTTCTACGTCAACGGGCGGCATTTCGTCAGCTTCAATCATGGCGGCGCGACGGTGTATGAGATCTTCTTCCGTTGTATTTTGCCGGAGTAAAAACCTCTGTTCTGAATTTTGTCGAATTGTTTCCCGTGAAACAAGTATACCGCCCTGCCGAATGACTCGGTAGGGCGGTTTTTCTTTTATGGAAAGTCTCTGTTGTCCATAAACAGCAAACTTTGCGGGAAAGGATCATTTGATTTATTTAATCCTATAGTTAGTCTGATAAAAGTACAGCATCGCTTCAGAGGAGGCATCAAACTGCTATGTTGAAATAAAACCGAAGATATGGTATAATAAAATTGCAAAGCGCTTTTGAATCAAGTAAGGAGATATGGATCATGTCTATCGGCTCAACCATCAAAAAACTCCGTCGCGAGCAGGAAATGACTCAAGAACAGTTGGCGGAATGTCTGGGCATTACGGCCAATGCTGTGTCGCAATGGGAATGTGATCGCACGGCACCGGATATTTCCCAGCTTCCGATTCTGGCCAGAATCCTGCAGGTGACAACAGACCGATTACTGGGTATTGATTTCAGCAAGGACGAGCAAGAAATCCAACGGATCTCGGAGGAGTCCTTCGCCTGTTATCGGACGGGGCAATTCACGAAATCCGTTGAAATTGCGCGAAAGGGCTTGCAACAATATCCCCGTTCCTATCAACTGATGGCAAGGCTGGCCGAAAGCCTGCTGGCCATGAAGGGTAGTGAGAAGGAAATGGAGCGGCTCTGCGACAAAAT
Organism: Eubacteriales bacterium; assembly: GCA_045655025.1. GTDB lineage: Bacteria > Bacillota > Clostridia > Oscillospirales > CAG-272 > CAMEON01. The sequence continues at coordinate 7,047 of JAZOOM010000113.1, forward strand.
TCTAAAGGAATGTACCGAGAGCAGCCCTCGGGATCATGCGTACAGATTGAAAATTATTCTATATGGGAAACAGGGAAAATACGACGAGATCATGGAAATGGCCAATGATCTCCCCCATATATGGGTGTCCCAAGAGGAAACGCGCATGCGCTGGAATTTCAGTACTGACGAAGAACGTCGTATGGAGCTTATTCGCTTTGCGAAAATGTATATGGAAAGCCTTACGACCTGCCTCGATAAGATCGCGCGCCTCCCGTGCTATACCGCCGAGGAACAAATCCGAATCCGAATGCAGATCATCAATATGATGCAGACCATGTATCCCGAGAAGGATTACCTTTCCCAAGCGGCCATTATGGCATCGCAGTATTACGTTATTGCGTCTCTTTACGTCAATTCAGGTGAACACGATCAAGCCCTAATTGCTCTCGAAAAAGTATGCGAGTATTTCAAATATTGTGACTGTCACGACGGCGTACACATATCACTTGTGTTTCGTGGCTGTAATAGAGGGAAAATGCATACGGACGAGCGTTCGTATTGCCGGGAATTCATGGAGTTGATCAGTCATGATTCGTCCTTTGAGCCTCTGCGGGAGGATCCTCGTTATATGGAAATCATGAAAAAACTCATCACAAACAAATCGGGAGAAAAGAGATCATGAAAAAAATCGTAAGCTTTATTGTGCATTCGTTTATTCTGTTCTGGAGCTATTTTATCAGCTCTTTGCTGTGCCTTATGGTGATGCAAACCATTATGCGGTTGTTTATTGATGCGGACAGTAAAGGAGAGTTTCTGTGGAAAACCATTTTCATGTACGTATGGATGATGGCTACCTGTATGGTTGATTTGAAAATCACGGCATCGACCCATAAAACCAAGTATCTGGCGTATATGAAAGGAAAAGAATGGAGTTTCAAGGATACTGTGGAATATATACTTAAAAATACAGACTTTTGGTCAGGCAGTATTGGCTTTGCCATTTGGCCGGTTATCATCCCGAAATTTTTCGGTGCCATTCATCGGCTCTATGTCAGCCCTGAATTTTTAGTAAGCTTTCCCCGATCAATCCTGTCCGTGTTGACTGTTTCTTTGCCGATTTTGATCTTATCAGCCGTCGGTTGGGTACTTGTTTTGCGTTCGTGGTGTAAAAATCGGTTACACATGGGTTAAGAATTGTTTTTGTCAGAGCAATATTTTTTTGAGTATCTCTGCTGTCCGTAAACAGCAAGCTTTGGGAATGAATCCATGAATCCCTATATAAAGTTTTCGTGGTCATGCACCTTTTTCAAAAGGGGTTCCCCGTGAAACAAAAATACCACCCTACCGCTTTGGATAGGGTGGTATTTTCATATACGGATTTACTGCTTATGCATGATCTCCCTCACGTAAGTGGGTCGTCCTCTGCCGAAACTCAATGGGGAAGTAGGCATCCTTATTTTTGATCAACACTTATTGTTTGTGCATCATTTCCCCATAAGTCGGCAGGGGCCAATCCTCGGAGGCTACCAGAGTCTCCATTTCATCCACCGAGGCGCGGAGGGCGGCCATGGCGGGAACGACCTTGTCGCGGAAGGCGGTGGCGATGGCCATAGCATCCCCGGCGGTGTATGCCTCTCGATCAGCCAGACGGAGAGCGGAGATGGCGTCGTAGGTGTCGGCGTTCAAAGCCGAGAGGCGGGCAATGAGATCCCGCTCCAGGCGGATGCATGCGGTATCTCCGGCCAGTACGTCCATTTTCAGCTTCGCGGCCTTGCCCAGCTTGGTGATGTAGGCCTCCACGGCGGGGATGATCTGTCTCTGGGCCATGAGGATCATGGTCTGCGCCTCAATGTTGAGCATCTTGGCGTAGTTCTCCAGAAGGATCTCCTGTCTGGCGTGCAGCTCCACCGAGGACAGCACCCCAAAGCGGGTGAACAGATCCACAGCCTTCTCCGAGGTGAGCACCTCGCAGGATTCCACGGTGGTGCGGAGATTGGAAAGGCCTCTGCGGGCGGCCTCGGCCATCCACTCCTGAGAGTAGCCGTTGCCGTTGTAAATGATGCGGCTGTGGTTGGTGAAGGTGTCCTTGATCACCGTCGCTACCGCGGCAGAGAATTCCTCGCCCTTGGCGACGGCCTGCTCCAGCACGTCGGCCATATCCGAGAGCACCTTAGCTACGGCGGTGTTGATGACCACGTTGGGCATGGCGATGTTCTGGGATGAACCGAGGGAACGGAACTCAAACTTGTTACCTGTGAAGGCGAAGGGGGAGGTACGGTTGCGGTCGGTGGTATCCTTGCGGAAGGTGGGCACCGAGGGGATACCCAGATTCATGGTAGCCGCCTTGTGGTCGGTGTAGACACGCTCCTCAATGATGGAGCGCACGATGTCGTCCATCTCCTCGCCCAGGAACATGGAAATGATGGCGGGAGGAGCCTCATAGCCACCCAAACGGTGGTCGTTACCGGGGTAGGCTACCGACATGCGGAGGAGATCCTGATACTCGTCCACGGCACGGACGATGGCGGCCAGGAACAGGAGGAAACGGGTGTACTCACGGGGAGTCTTGCCGGGATCCACCAGATTCTTACCGGTATCGGTGGAAAGTGCCCAGTTGTTGTGCTTACCCGAGCCGTTCTCGCCCGCATAGGGCTTTTCGTGGAGCAGGCA
>JAZOOM010000114.1:0-4588 GCA_045655025.1 Eubacteriales bacterium
GTCAGACCAATCAGGAGCTTGCCGTTCTCGAAGAACACCGAAACACCCTCGTCTACGGCGAACTCGCGGCTGAGCTTCTCCGTAAAGGTAGCGCGGCGGCGGTTCATAAGCCCCTCTTCATCCACGACGGAGGTGAGGACGCACTTGTCGAACACCGAGAAGTTCTCGGGATCACCCCCCACGCTCTTGAAGCCGATGAACACGTCGTGCTCCTCGCCGTCCTCGGCGGAGAGAGCAAAGGTCAGGGTGACGGTGGTGGGACGGGCGCAGATGAAGGTCTGCTCGGCCAGGATCTCCCCCGTCTGAATACGGGAAACGTACAGGGTCGCGCCCTCATCCCCCGTCAGCAGCTCGGCGGTGACGGTGTGAGTGCCCGCCAGCAGGTGGAGACCCTGGGCGGCGGCTACCTCGCCCTTATCAAAGGCCTCGATACAGCCCTTCTCCTTGTCGGCGTAGATGACGGTGTGGATGCAATCGGGGTCGCTGTTGCGGAAATACGTCCAGTTAGCCATGCCGCCGAGGGTGAAGTCACCGTTGCGGAACTGATTGGTGGAGTGAACGCCGCAGTCCGTCAGCACGTTGGTGCAGGCGATGGGACCCAGAGTGCAGTTACCCACGTAGCGGTTACCGAAGATACGGACGTTCTTGACGGGGGAGTAGTCGTCGGTCTCGGTGTTATCGAAGGGCTGCTTACCCGCATAGGGATTGTCGGGCCAGGTGCCCACGGGGTTGACGGAGGTGAGGAAATTGTCGTAGGCGTAGACGCCGTCGATCTCCTCCAGCTCCTGATTGGGGTCGGAGGTGCCCCAGGTGATGAAGGCCAGCGCCTTACCGCCGCCGGAGTTGATGTAGGAGTGGGCGGTGGTGATGTTGCGGCAGCCGTTGTCGTCTCCCTTCAGGTTCGTCCACCACAGCATACCGCGGGGATCGTGGTAGTGGCAGGACATGACGATGCCGTCGTCGTTGGACTGCATGAAGCAACGGTTCACGAACACGTCGCAAGCCCCCGCCACGCCGAAGCCGTCGCCGCTGACGCACTTGACCTCGTGGAGCTTGACGTTGGCGATGTAGACGTTCGTAGAGTGGTTGAACTCGGTGTGGTAGTTATTGGAGCGGGTGATGTCTATATCCTGACAGACACAGTGATCCACGTGGAAGAAGCCCAAGGGGATGCAATGGATGCGGTCGGGACAGCCTGTGGCGTAGCCGGGCATACCCACGCCCTCCACGGATCCCGTGTCCATCATGCGGATGGTGCCGTGACCCGTGACCTTGAAGTGGTGGATGTTGGCGGCTTGGATCAAAGGCAGGTTGGAGACGTGAAGGTTATGGGTCCAGTTGATGCCGGGGATCACGCCGTCGTGGCCGTAGGCAACCTGATAGGCATAGTCCTCCTTCAGCTGGGACTGCCAGAGAATGGCGCCCTTTTCAAAGTGGAGCTCCACGCAGGAGCGCATGAGGATATTGGTGACGACGTAGCGACGGCCGTAGAAATCCGCCGAGCCGGGGAGGATGACTCTGCCGCCCCCTGCCTTGGCCACGTGGTCGATGGCGGCCTGAATGGCCTCGCTGTCGTCGGTCATGGCATCGCCCTTGGCACCGAAGTCGGTGGCGGAGACGGTGTAGTCGGGGAGGTCGAAGTGGTAGGGGTTCTTGTCAAAGTCCTCGTAGTTCTCGATATAGAAGCGGTCGCAGAGCCACAAGGGGTTCTTCCCTTCTGCCTCGGCAAAGACCGCGAACTGGTAGGGCAGACGGGTGGTGTACTCGTCGCGGAGGGGGATGTTGTCAATGATGATCTCACCCACACCGCCCTCGGGAATTCCGCACACACCGAGGAAGCGTTTGCCTGCGGGGGTGTCCTTCTCGTCGGCCATGGTGGTAGTGTAGAGCTTGATCTGACCGCCCGCGTAGGCAGAGAGAGCCTGTGTGCCGAGGAGGTTGCCCTTGAAGGTGATGGTCTCGGCTATGGGATCGGCGGTGAGGGAGATCACCTCGCATCCCACCTCGCGGATGGGCTTTTCCTGCTCGAAGGTGTAGCGGTGGATGATGATCTCGCCCTCGCCCTCGGCGGAGAGGGTAAACTGCGCCATGCGGCCGTCACAGAAGTCGGGGAGCCTCGAGAGGTTGAAGTAGTAGGCGTGAGGCTCACCGTCCTGCGCAAGCTCCACACCGACAGAGCCGTTCCGGCCCCAAGGATGGGTGGTGGTGGCCCACGTCAGGATGGCCGTCTTGGCGGTGGACTTGTTTTCGATGATCATGAACACGGTGTTGCGCAGGGGCATGACCATGTTGTAGACGGTATCGGAGTTATTGGGGAAGACGGGAGAAGTCAGACGGGTCTCGCCGTTCAGACCCAACACCATAGCGCCGCCCTTGTCGGTAAGGGTGCCGCCCTCTACCTCGTAGAAGTGGGACTGACCGCCCACCTCACCGAGAGTGTTCAGGACAAAGCCGTAGGTCATGGAAATCTCCACCTCGGGCACGTCCCAGCAGGGATCAAAGGGCTTGGTCTCCAACGTCATGCGGACGGGGGTGAAGCCCATCTTCAGAGTGGAGAAGAGGCGGGGCTTTTCGGTCATGTAGCACACTGAGCAGAAGCTTTCTGCCGTCCCATCGGGACGGCGCTGCCCCCACAGGGTCACGCGGCAGAGCATGCCCTCCCCCTTCTTTTGGGAGATCATGAAACCCGACACCTCGGAGAACCGCTTGCCCTGCTCGGGGGTCAGAATGATCTCCACGGGAGCCGCGCCGTTCTGCAAAGTCAGGTTGCAGATGGGCTCGGCGGCCTCAAAGATGAAGCGGCCCGCCTCGTGGTTTTGGGACAGAGTCCAGTTATCGGCGCGGTAGGTGTAGTCGGTCTGGCGCACCTTTTCGTAGGTGTACTTGTTCTTGACGAGGTAGCGGGACATGGCATTTCTCCTCTCGATCAGTAATGAATGAAATGGAAATCCTCAAAGGTGAAGAGATCCTCCCCCTCGCCTCGGAAGACGAAGCAGAGGCTATGGGTGCCCTCGGTGTTGGTCAAGTGAATGGGGAACTCGCGGGTGTCCCCGTGCTGAATGGCGCACTCGGGCTCACAGGTGTAGCTGCCCAGCAGCTCGCCCTCGGGGCCGCCCTCCCGCACCTCAATGGTACAGGGGCTATGCTCGCAGTTGCCGCGGACAAGGATTCTGGCGTTCTCGTCCACATTGTGAACGTTTTGGTAGTAGAGATACGCACCGTCGGTGATGCCCCGCATCTCAAATCCGTCGCCGTTTTCCTTCTTGAACACCTCGTCGGAGGCGGCGAAGTACCACTCACCCTTGATGCGCTTCCAAGAAGCATCGTACTGACCTACACCCACGTCCTCGATGAACTCGTCGGTGACGATCTCGCCGTTTGCCTTGTAGTGGGCGTAGAGCATTTTCGTGGCGCGGAAGAAGTGGTCGGTCTCCCCCTGTCCGTAGTTGGCGGGGACACCGTAGGCGAAGTAGGTCTGGTTGTGGAAATCGAACACGCAGGGGTGATCCACGTTGTTGCAGTCGTGGCAGAAGCGGCCGCGGTAGGTGTAGGGGCCGTAGATACTCTCGGCGGTGGAGTACCAGGAGCGGTGGGTGATGAGGTAGTACAGTCCGCCGTGCTTCCACACCCAAGGAGCATCCGACCAGAAGGGGCCGTGCTCGATGGGACGGGGCTCCTCAGCCAGGGAGATCATGTCCTCGTTCAGGCGGGCGATGTGGTACTTCTTCCCGTCGCAGGTAAAGCCCCAGATGATGTAGGGGGTTCTCGCCTCGTCATCGTCGATGAACACCGAGGGGTCGTAGGAGGGGGTGTCCGCCAGACCCTGGGGCAGAAGGGGCTTACCGAGGGCGTCCACGTAGGGGCCTTCGGGCTTGTCGGCCACCGCCACGCCGGTGCATTTTTGCTGGTGGGAGAAGTACAGGTAATACTTGCCGTTCCGCTCGGCGGAGTCGGTGGCGTAGCACTCCTCACACTTACCGAGGAAGGTGTCCTCGGGGCGAAGGGTGTACTCAAGCTTCCAGTTGACCAGATCGTCGGTGGAGAAGACCTTCCAGTCGTCCATACGGTAGTTGTCGTTTCCGGGGGAGCGGTCGTGGGTGGCGAACAGGTACACGCGGCCGTTATAAACCCGCATGTGGGGGTCGCAGATGCCTTGGCCTTGGATAATGTGCATGATAGGGGTTCCTTTCGGTTACTCGTAATCCTCGATGCGCCATTCGTCGTGCCAGTCGAGGTAGGCCATCTCTCCGTCGAAGCGGAAGGGGAGCCAGACGTAGTCGGCCTCGCGGGTGTTGGGCTGCTCCAGGGTGGGGATGAGGCGGCCGGCGGCATCCCGCTCCTCGGGGGTGGAATCGTAGCCGAAGGCATCGACAAAGGCCTTTTCGTACAGCTCGTAGGGCACGTCCATGCGGGGGGGGAGCCAGCGGTCGGCGCAGGCGATGTAGAGATCCTTCTTGCCCGGCACCTTGAAGACGCTGGAGATCTGGCTGTGGAAGGAGGTGCGGCTCTCGTCGGTGGGGTGGGGATCACCCAGCACCGTGTAAGGCCCGTGCCAGCTGTCACCGATGGCCAGCTCCGAGGGGTTGGG
>JAZOOM010000115.1:0-3548 GCA_045655025.1 Eubacteriales bacterium
CGAGCCCGAGGAGCCCCTCCCCTCCGACAAGGATATTGAGGTGGCCAAGCCCGACAGCCTGTCCTTCTCTCCCAAGGTCACGGTGAAGCAGAACGGCAGCTCCGCCACCGTCACCCACGCGGATGGTCTGACCTACACCGCCACGGGCTTTACCGCCGCGGCAGGCAACAAGCTGACCTTCCAGAAGGGTCTGACCCTGTCCTTCGACACATCCAAGACCGCCGAGGCCTTCAACCGCTTCACCCTGGGCTACACCTCCACCCAGCCCCTGTACGGCAAGATCACCTATACCCTGAACGGTAAGAGCGTCACCGACGACTTCTACCTGGAGGCCGGCACAGGTACCTTCTCCTGCGTCATCAGCCGCTATCTGGAGGGCAAGAAGGGCACGGGCATCACCTCCATGACCTTTGAGACCTGCAACGACAAATCCGCCGACTTCGCCCTCTGCGTGCTGAAGACCCAGGACTACCCCGTCTACGGCGAGGGTGCCGATACCTACTACATCGAGAATCTCCGCTACAAGCTGGGCATCCGTCTCATCTGGGGCGGCGGCATCAACTATCTGGAGGACAAGACCTCCAACATCAATCAGCTCAAGAATCTGGTCAATCAGGCCGATACGGGACGCCTGATCCAGCAGTCCTACTACGGCGTCCAGCAGAACGCCGAGTACACCCCCGGCAAGTACAACGGCTCCACCTGGGCCTACAACCCCGTGCAGGGCGGTGACGTGAAGGGCAACCACAGCCGCATCATCGACATCGTGGTGACGGAGTATTCTGTCTACGTCAAGTCCCAGCCTCTGGACTGGGCCAAGGACAATTCCCTCACCCCCTCCTACATGGAGAACACCTACACCGTCTACTCCGACCGCATTCAGGTGGATAACCGCTTCGTGGACTTCTCGGACTGGATCCACCGCTACTGCCATCAGGAGCTCCCCGCCTTCTACACCGTCTCCTACCTCAGCCGCTTCACCCTCTACAACGGCACCAAGCCCTGGACCGATGATACCATGTCCTACCGCGACAACCTGAACTTCTGGGGTGATCAGACCTACTACAACGACTGCACCTTCCTTCTGAAGAACAGCAACACCGAGACGTGGTGCGCCTGGACGAATCCGACCAAGGACTTCGGCATCGGTCTCTACGTTCCCAACGTGGACTCCTATCTGGCAGGACGCCACGCCTTCAACAACTCCAAGGAGTCCACCAACGGCGCTACCAACTACGTAGCCCCCGTCAACACCATTCTCCTCAAGTCCTTCGAGGCGCTGGAGTACAGCTATCTGATCTCCACCGGCTCCGTGGAGGAGATGCGCGCCACCTTCAAGGAGTATAAGGACTTCGCCACCAACGAGTCTCTCCACGAGAACTACCAGACCCGCCGCGTCCCCGACAAGACCGTGGCCACCAACGAGAACTCCTACGCCGATCTGAACGGCGGTAGCGGTGGCGGCGGAAACAGCGGCGCCAACGCCGATCCCCTGTCCGCTACGCTGGATCTCACCAAGAAGGAGAACGCCGCCCACCTCATCGCCTCCGGCAACACCACCATTGCCTATAACGAGACCGTCGGCGCTCTGGCCCTCACGGTCAAGGGCAAGGATCCCCACGTCACCATCGTCTACGACGGTGCGCTGTCGGCAGACCGATACAAGACCATTGAGATCACCTATATGCTTCCCGCCTCCAACAGCGCGGGCAACAACGTGACCGATCTCTTCCTCTGTGCGGGCAGCGTCTCCAACCCCGACCCGAACGCATCGGTCCGTGTGACCCACACGGCCGACGGGGAATACCACGTCATGACCATTGACCTGTCGGGCAAGTCCTTCTGGCAGGGAGACATCCACAAGATCCGTTTCGACTATCTGGACGGTTGTGAGGCGGGCGACGTGATGTACGTCAAGAGCATCGTTCTCAAGTAACGCCGCTCATGCCGCATGCCGCCCATCAAAAAAGCCACCGCTTTCCCCCTTCGCGGGGGAGGCGGTGGCTTTTTGAATCCGATTTTCGTTTTTAATGAGGATTACACGTCAAAATACTTCTTCTGCATCGCCGGCAGTTGCCCCTTCAAAGCGGCCAGCACAGCGGTTGCCTGCTTGTCGCCCGCGAAGTGACGGCGGAGGAAGTACCCCTCGGCGCGGCAGGCCTCGTCGTGGATGGGGAAATAGTTCTCCATGAGGAATGCGCCAAAGCGCACCCATCGGAAGTCGCCCACCAGACGGTACTCGGTGCTGATGGTGTCCACCGCCACGGAATACTTGTCCTTGATGGCCGAGACCAGCCCCTCTCGGGTGTTCTCCTTGGCGAACACGATGGTGGAGCAGATGAGAGAGTTGCGGTTGTTCTCGGCGGAGGAGTTGTGGGAGTCGGTGGAGCCCACCACGGGGTAGTCGTAGCCCTTGACCCGCATATCGTAGTAGAGGGCGGTCTGGAAGCCGTTGTGGGTGTAGTAGTTCTCACCGCCCAGTACCTCGAAGGCGTGGAAGGGCTTGTTCTTGTAGATGAACTCGGTGTACTCCTCGGGGAGCTGCATGAGCTGGCACAGCCAGTAGGGGTGGGGGAAGATACCCAGGCCGCCGTTTTTCTGCATATGCTCGTAGATCCATTCCAGCACCGCAAAGCTCATGCGCTCGGACTCGTTGGCCAGGGGCACGCGGGCGGCGCGCTCTTTGATCATGGCGGTGTACTCATCCCCCGTCATGCGGTCGGGAGCCTGACCGTCAAGGCTTCTCCACGCGAGGTCGTCCCCAGCCTTTTCGTCGTTGGGACTGCCGATGAGCAGGGCGTTGATGCTGTAGGTGCCGCCGAAGTTGACGTAGTGGACGTCGTTATAGGGCAGGTGCACCTCCTCGCCGGGGATGATGGCCACGTCGCTGATCTCTCCGTAGCGGCGCATGGCCTCCAGAGAGGGGTAGTAGCGGTGGTGATCCGAAATGACCATGAAATCATAACCGTGTCCGCGGTAGTTGGCCACCACGTTCACAGGATCGTCGTGACCGTCGGAGCGGCAGGTGTGGAGGTGGAGATCACCCCGCTGGGGAATGCGCCCCGCCATGTCCTCAGCCAGACAGTACACCGCCAGGGTGCAAAGGAGACGGTCGCCGTCGTGGATGTTGATATAGTATTCACCCTCACCCTCGAAGTAGGCGGTGACACGGAGACAGCCGTCGGCATCGGGAGTCACCGACAGGTAAGAGCGGCCGCTCCGCTCGGGCCAGGTGTGGGGCTTGCCCTGATTGACCTTCAGCACGTGGACGGCATAGGTCTTGTCAAGCGCAAAAGCGGAATTTCGACCCAAGGGCTGGATGGTCACGGTCTTCTCTCGATCACCGAGGAATACCTTGGGAAATACGTCGTAATCGTAGAATACCTGCTTCATGGTTTTTCTCCTTTACACATTGATTGAAACCGATTGGGAAATATTCAAATTTGGGTTTATCGGTGCGTTATGGTTGCATATGTCCCCTGTAGGGAGCGACGCCCTCGTCGCTCCTAAACCTCAAACATTCTGTTTCTTTAATGGGTAGGAGCATT
>JAZOOM010000116.1:0-4363 GCA_045655025.1 Eubacteriales bacterium
GCACGCCCCCGAGAACATGACCCCCGCCAAGTGCGCCGAGCTGCTGGATATGCTCAAGTCCCACGGCTTGGTCTTCTCCGCCCTCTGCGGCGATCTGGGTCACGGCTTCGGCCACGCTGACCTGAACCCCCAGCTCATCGAGAAGTCCAAGCGCATCGTGGATCTGGCCCTGACTCTGGAAACCAAGATCGTCACCACTCACATCGGTGTGGTACCCCAGGATCCCAACCACGACCGCTACAAGATCATGCAGGACGCCTGCTACCAGCTGGCCGAGTACGCCGACTCCGTGGGCGCCCGCTTTGCCGTGGAGACGGGTCCCGAGACCTCGGCTGACCTCAAGAAGTTCCTGGATTCTCTGGGCGGCACCAAGGGCGTTGGCGTCAACCTCGACCCCGCCAATCTGGTCATGGTCACGGGTGACGACCCCGTAGTGGCCGTTCACAACCTGAAGGACTACATCGTCCACACCCACGCCAAGGACGGCGTCATGCTCCACCGCGGTAACCCCGAGTACATCTACGGCGTGGTGCATCCCGTTCCCGAGGAGTTCCAGGGCATCCAGTACTTCGCCGAGGTGGCGCTGGGTAAGGGTAGCGTGAATTTCGCCACCTACCTCGCCGCTCTGGACGAGATCGGCTACAAGGGCTTCCTCACCATCGAGCGCGAGTGCGGCGATACTCCCGAGGCGGATATCCGTCTGGCGGCAGAGCATCTGCGTTCCGTCATGAGCAAGTAAACCCTCTCCGTCACGCCCGTATGCTGAGCTTGCTCAGCGGGCACCTCCCCCGGAGGGGGAGGCTTTGGAGCACCGCACTCCGAGGCTCTCCCTTTGGGAGAGCTCCCGCGTAGCGGGTGAGAGGGCTATCGATGAAAATACTTCGCCCTCTCCGTCAAACACACTACGAAAGGACAACACCATCATGAAGATCTCCGTCAGCTCCTATTCCTTCCAGCAGTACATAGGCGCGGGCAAGCTCGCCCACTTCGACGTCATCCAGAAGGCTCACGATATGGGCTTTGAGGCCATTGAGTTCATCGACCTCCCCGCCGCCTCCTATGAGGAGCAGGTGGCCTACGCCCATAAGCTCCGCGCCGAGGCCGACCGTCTGGGCATGACCATCAACGCCTACACCATCGGCGGTAACCTCTACCAAGCAACCCCCGAGGCCTCTGCCGCCGAGGTGGAGCGACTGAAGAAGCAGGTGGACATCGCCGCTATCCTCGGTTGCTCCGTCATGCGCCATGACGTGTGCTACGGCACCGGCAAGACGGGCACCTCCCGCTCCTTCGGTCTCATGCTCCCCACCATCGCCGAGAACACCCGCGCCGTCACGGAATACGCCGCCACCAAGGGCATCAAGACCTGTACCGAGAACCACGGCTACATCGCCCAGGACTCCTACCGCGTGGAGCAGCTCTTCAACGCCGTGGCCCACGATAACTACGGCCTGCTGGTAGACGTGGGCAACTTCGTCTGCGCCGACGAGGACAACTGTGCCGCCGTTTCCCGCGTAGCCCCCTACGCCATCCACGTCCACGCCAAGGATATGTACAAGTCCACCGAGCCCAAGCCCGGCTACGGCATGACCCGCGGCTGTAACTACTTCAAGGGCGCCATCGTAGGCGAGGGCGACGTGAACGTAGAGAAGTGCCTCCAGATCTTGAAGCGCGTCGGCTACGACGGCTACTGCTCCATCGAGTTTGAGGGTAGCGAGGACTGCATCGAGGGCATCGCCAAGGGCTTTGAGAACCTGAAGGGGATGCTCGCGCGTATTTAACCTCCAACCAATAACACCGACAAGCAAGGAGGCAGATCATGAAACGGTCGATACGGCGTGTAAGTATTTTGTGCCTGCTCGTTTTGTTTACTTGTTTTTCCGTGGGATGCGGCATGATCCCGGCCGACTATCCGTCGAGATTCGGTGACAAGACGACCGAGCTTCCGTTGAGCTTCGGTGACGGTACCTACACCTATACGAAGAATGGCGAAACCGTGATCTGCCTGTCTACCGTGGCGGATAATCCCGGCCGTCTGGAGGGATACTACCTGAAAGGCACGAAAAAAATTGAGGTGTTCGTGTTTCTGGATCAGGAGTGTCAATTCAGAGTGTACTACGACGGTGCAACGGATGAGTATTACGATGAATGGTACCTGTACCGCTGTAATGGGGATGAGCTGATCCTGTATAACGGGACGAGCTACTCCGGCACGGATTGTTGGTTTGCACGTTTCGGAGAGAAGATCTCCATGACCCTGCACCGCGCCGAAAGTGCAACCGAAGCAGAAACACAATCATGAGAGTAAAGGGCCGCGCGCGGACATGCGCGTGGCCTTTACATTCAGCAGTACCAAGCCAAGGAGTGTGGGGGATGGGGCAACGGCTCCGTTATGGCTGATGCCCGCCGTTTCAGGGGAAGGGGGCGAGAAACTTCGGCGGCTGAGATGGTTCTCGTCCCCTTCCCCCAGATCACTTCGGGTCTTATCTTTCCAATTCACCCCAAATGTGAAATTTCCTTGAATCTTTCAAAACCCCCTTGCAAAATCCTCCGAAGTGTGGTATAATGCTATGGTCAGCAGTGCTTCTGCTGTGAAAGTAGGCCATACCAGCCGGGGAGATAGCGGAGCCCTGTACCTGCAACCCGCTACAGCAGGGGTGGATCCCCCGCCTGAGAGCGAATCTTCTCCGAATTGAGTTCTTTTTCTTGTGTTGACGAACGGGTCTCGCGCAATGCGGAGCCGTGAACCATGTCAGGTGAGGGATCAAGCAGCATTAAGCGGTGAACCGTATGTGCCGCGGGGTTGCCTGTTCTGAGCAAGGAACTGAAAGATCGCGGGGACGTGAAGCCCGAAGTTGGGGTGTATGGTCTTCTTTCACAGCAGAGGGCTGCTTTTTTCATTCGTCATTCATCCCCTTATTTTGAACGAAGGAGGATTTTTTCCGTGCACCAAGCCCTATACCGCAAGTGGCGGCCGCCGCACTTCGATGAGGTCTACGGCCAGGACCACATCACGTCCATACTGAAATACCAATGCGCCACGGGGAAGTTCTCCCACGCCTACCTGTTCTGCGGCTCCCGCGGTACGGGTAAGACCACCTGCGCCAAGATCCTGGCCAAGGCGGTCAACTGTCTGAACCCCACTCCCGCAGGCCCTTGCGGTGAGTGCGCCGCCTGCCGCTCCATTGATTCGGGCGCCGCTACCGACGTGTTGGAAATGGACGCCGCCTCCAACAACGGCGTGGACGATATCCGCGACATCCGCGACGAGGTCATCTACACCCCCTCCGAGCTGAAATACCGCGTCTACATCATCGTCGAGGTGCATATGCTCTCGGCATCGGCCTTCAACGCCCTGCTCAAGACCCTGGAGGAGCCCCCGGAGCACGTGGTCTTCATTCTGGCCACCACCGAGCTGCAAAAGCTCCCCGCCACCATCATCTCCCGTTGCCAGCGCTTCGACTTCCGCCGCATTTCCACCGATGATCTCTGCGCCCGCCTTCACAAGATCGCCCGCGAGGAGGAGATTGATTTGTCGGAGGAGGCCGCCCGCCTCATCGCCAGACAGGCTCAGGGAGGAATGCGCGATGCCGTCAGCCTTCTGGAGCTGTGTGCCGGCGCGAGACTGCCCATCACCCCCGAGTTGGTCACTCGTACCATCGGCACCACGGGCAGGGAAGGAACCTACCGCGTGGTGAGCGCCATTGCGGATAAGGATTTCGACCTCCTCTTTGAGATCGTGGACGAAATGGTTTCTGCCTCCCGCGACCCCGCGGTGTTCTGGCAGGAGCTCATCGGCTACTATCGGGATATGCTGGTCACCAAGACCGTAAAGGATCCCTCCAAATATCTGGATCTTACGGACAGTGAAAGGGAAGCCCTCGTGGCCGTATCGGCACGGTTTACCAAGGAGACCCTTCTGTTCCACATTGGCCTTTTGGAGGATGCCCTCTTCGCCATGCAGAAGTCCTACGCCGTCAAGCGCACCGTCTGCGAGATCACCCTGGTGCGCCTTTGCGACCCCATGCTGGATACCTCTGTGGAATCCATCCTGTCCCGCCTTTCCCGCGTGGAGGAGCAGCTGGTGGCGGGCGTGCCTGTGGTCGCTCCCGCCCCTGCCAAGCCCGCGCAGACGGCAAGCGTACCCGCGGAGGAGACCTTCTTCGATGACGTGTCTCTGCCGGACATGCCCCCCGAGCTGTGGGAGCCACCCGTGGATACCTACGCCGCGGAGCAGCGGACTCCCCCCGCCGGCCGTGGCGCTTCGGGCGCGGCGGAATCGGCACGGACTGTCGCTCCCGCGCAGAATCCGACCGTCCCCCGAGACGTTCCGAAACCCGTCACCCCCGCGGCAACTACCCCT
>JAZOOM010000117.1:0-15513 GCA_045655025.1 Eubacteriales bacterium
GGTGACGTCGGCGGTGGTGTCGGTGTTGGGGGTCTCGGTGGTACAGGCTGCCAGGGTCACAAGCAGGATCAGCAGGACCAGGGGGAGCCAGAATTTGATGGATCTGCGCATAATGCCTCCTTGAAGGGTGGGATATGGGAATTATACTACATATTTATGACTTCATACTGAACAAAGGGTGAAATATCAGTTTTTTTTGACAGGGTGCTGTGCGGGTCACCGTGCGAGTCACCGTGCGGGGCGCACTGAAATCTCTCCCGAAGACAGGGGGATGATTCGGCCGTCTCGCTCCACGAGCAGGGCGTAGTCCTCGTCTACGCCGCGGAGGATGCCCTCGAAGGCTTCGTTTCCGCGGGTGCAGGTCACGGGCTGATCCACGTAGAGGAGGTGGCGGCGGTAGAAATCCAGGCAGGCTGTACCGCGGGCTCCGTCGGGGAAATCGGGCGGGGGAGGGAAGACCTCCGTCAGCTCCAGCAGGCGGCGGGCGATCTCGCCGGCGAGGGTATAGATCAGATGATCGGTGACGGCGTAGGCCTCCGCAGGGGGGAACAGGCTGGCGGCGGGGGCGCGGAGGTCGTCGGGAAAGTCGGTGGTGGAGAGGTTGATGCCCAAACCTACCACCATGCGGTGCTTGCCGTCGGTGCGGGTCACGGCCTCGGTGAGGATGCCGCCCACCTTGCCGCCGTGGAAATACAGGTCGTTGACCCACTTGATGGAGGTCTTCTTTTCCGCTACGGCTTCTATGGCGGCCACGGCGGCCACCGAGGCGGCGGCGGTGGCGCGGACGGCCTCAGTGAGGGGACGGTCGGTGGTGTAGGCCACCGTCATGTACAGACCCGTGTCCGCAGGGGAATGGAACGAGCGGCCCAGCCGTCCCCTCCCGCCCGTTTGGGAGCGAGCCACGTACAGGGCGGGGAGATCGTCCTTGGCGTGGGCCTTGGCCACGTTGTTGGTGGAGTCGATGGTATCGAATACGTTACAGCGCAGGGAGCAGGCATGACTGCCCAGGGCGCGCATCAGGATGAAGAGGGGAGAGTTCATGGGTATGTCCTTTCGGAAGACGGGGAAATTTGGGGAGAATTGCTACCATTATCATAGCATCCAAAGAGGGATAAGTTGTGAATTGGGTGTAAATTTTGCGATTTGAGGGTATGAAACCTTTCCGAAACAGGCAAAAATCTGTTGATGTTCAAAGAAAAGACTTGATTATTTCATGAAAATGTAGTATGATATGTGAGTATTTTTTCGGCTCGTTTTCGGTTTTGGAAGCGGGTCGCCCGAAAAGGAGTTACCATGAAAAAGCATTCCCTGATTTTTGCTTTGGTGCTTTGCCTTGCGCTGGCCGCATTGGCCGCCTGCACCGAAAGCCCCGTCTCTCCCTCCGAGAGCGATACCGCCGCCGAGACCTGGCTCTGCTCCTGCGGGTCGGGCAATTCCGGCAAGTTCTGCCCCGAGTGCGGCGAGGCCAAGCCCGAGTCTGTGACCGAGGCACCCACCGATGGCGCGACCGAGGCACCCACCGAGGAGACCACTGAGGATACCACCGGGGAGACCACTGAGGCACCCACCGAGGAGACTGAGCCCGAGGAGACCGAGACCCGCGCCCCTCGCTACGACTACTTCGATGCCGACGTCAAGGCGGATGTGACCCTTGACCCCTCCCTGTACACCGACATGCAGCTGACGCTCCCCGCACACCTGCAGGTCACCCGTGAGGACGTTATGGAGTACATCGATTACATCCTCTTCCAGTACCGTACCGCCGACAACGGCACCACCCAGGTCACCGACAAGGCTATGAAGCTGGGCGACACCGCCTACATTTACTATAAGGGCGTGATCGACGGCAAGGAATTTGACGGCGGCTCCAACTGGAACGACGCCTCTCCTTACGCGCTGGGTCTGGGCTCCGGCTCCTTCATCCCCGGCTTTGAGGCAGGGCTCGTGGGTGTGATCCCCGCGAATGCGACTAAGGATAATCCCGCCGAGGTCCACGTGACCTTCCCCGAGGATTACGGCTCCGCAGATCTGGCCGGCAAGGATGCCGTGTTCTACGTGGCTGTCATGTATTCGATCCAGTACACGCTGCCCGCGTACAACCGCACCACCGTGGAGGTCACTTTGCAGTATAAGCCCCAGAAGGACTTCTACGCCTCGGACGCCGCTCTTCTGTCGGAGTTTGAGGAGTACGTCGAGGAGTATCTGGAGAGCCAGAAGGCCGAGGACGTGGAGTACGAAAAGATGAACGCCCTTTGGAACTATCTTACCGAAAACGTCACCTGCGTCAATCTCCCCAAGCTGGAGCTTGACTACTACTACTCCGCTTACCTGGAGGAGATCGAGTACTACTACGACTACTACTCCTCGAGCGGCGGAGCCTCCTTCAAGGAGCAGTATCCCGACTTCGATTCCTTTGCCAAATCCTACATGGGCTTGGGAGAGGACGGCGACTGGAAGGCCGAGCTGAACAAGCTCTGCGAGGATATGGTCAAGAAGGATATGATCACCCATGCCATCGCCGAGGCAGAGGGCTTTGAGACTATTTCTCAGGAGGAGCTCGATAAGGAGCTGCAGTACTGGACAGACTACTACCAGGGCTACATGACCAAGGAGGAGATCCTTGCCAACATGGGTGAGGACGTCATCCGCGAGGGGGCTCTGTCCGTCAAGGTGCAGGATTGGCTCATGGAGCGCGTTACCTTCACCTATGCCGAAAGCTAAACCATCCCCCATCATAAAATAAGAATTGAGGAAGAACGAAATGAAACGCAGAACCCTTTTGAAGACGCTGACCCTCAGCGCCGCGCTGCTTCTGCTGCTGACCTCCTGTAACGGCGGCAACGGCACCACCGAAGATACCACCGGCAAGGGCACCACGGCTGAAACCGAGGCAGCTACCGCCATCCCCCGCTACGACTACATGGACGCAGAGATCGCCCCCGACGTGACCATCAAACGGGAGGACTACACCAACCTGACCCTGACAGTGCCCGACTCCCTGAAGGTCACCGACGAGGATGTGGACGCTTACGTACAAAATATTCTGTTCCAGCGCCGCACCGCCGTCAACGGCACCGCCATGGTCAAGGACCAGGCCATGAAGCTGGGTGACGATGCCTACATTTACTATAAGGGCTTCGTGGACGGCAAGGAATTCGAGGGCGGCTCCAACTGGGACGACGAGAAGCCCTATACCCTCGGTCTGGGCTCGGGTTCATTCATTCCCGGCTTTGAGGAGGGCCTGGTGGGTCTGATCCCCAACCAGACCTCTAAGTCCTCCCCCGCCGAGATTCAGGTTACCTTCCCCGAGGATTACACCGAGGAGCTGGCCGGCAAGGAGGCTACTTTCCAGGTGGTCATCGAATATGCCGTGCAGTATACCCTCCCCGAGTACACCCGTTCCTTTGTGGTGGATACCATGAAGTACAAGCCCAAGCAGGAGTTCTACGCCTCTGACGAAGCCCTGCTGGATGAGTTCGAGGAGTACGTGTACGACTACCTGGTGGAGCAGAACAAGACCAACGTGGAGAACGCCAAGATCGACGCTCTTTGGAACCATCTGACCGAGAAGGCCAGCTGTCAGAATCACCCTCAGCTTGAGATGGATTACTACTTCAATTCCTATAAGGCCGAGGCTGAGTACTACTTCGAGTACTACACCGCTTACGGCGGCGATCAGTTCAAGACGCTCTACCCCAACCTGGATGCCTTCGCGCCCGTGTATTTCGGTTTTGAAAAAGGCGCCGATTGGAAGGCAGAGGTGACCGAGATGGCCCGCCTTATGGTGGAGCGCGACATGATCACCCACGCTATCGCTGAGCTGGAGGATCTGGAGGCCGTCACTCAGGAGGAGTTTGACAAGCAGGTACAGTACTGGATCGACTACTACCTGTCCACCTACTACACCTCCGTTTCCAAGGCCGAGATCATTCAGAACATGGGCGAGACCTTCCTCAAGGAGTCCGCCTTTGCCGAGAAGCTGGACAAGTGGCTCATGGAGCAGGTCACCTTCACCTACGAGGACGGCACTCCTCTTGTGAGCAATACCGATAACGAGGCCGAAACCGAGACCTCGGAAGGTTAAATTGTACAAAGTTTCGGTTTGCGGGGGCAAAATCGAAAAAAATTTCAAAAAACCCTTGACAAATCAGAGCTTTGCGGTTATAATATAACAGTCAATGTCGTGCAAACTGTGATTATGCACAGCGTTTCTGCACCTGTCAGACCGGCAGAAATGTGTCCGACAGCAAATTTTGAAGGAGGTATCCCGAAATGCTCAGAACTTACCAGCCTAAGAAGCGCCAGAGAAAGAAGGAGCATGGCTTCAGAAAGAGAATGAAGACCTCTGACGGTCGCAAGGTTCTCAAGAGAAGACGTGCCAAGGGCAGAAAGAGACTGACCTACTAATTTTGGAATGATTCCATGATTTCGAAAAACCCGAGGAAGTGATAGGACGAGCCAAAGCGAAAGTCTGTCTTTCCTCGGGGTTTTTCGTAGGTATCGATCTTTTTCGTCTGTCCAAATCCCCCCATGCCGCCTGCAATCGGCGGTTCGCTATCCTAATTCATGGCTGCGCGCCATGGGGAAGGAGTCCACATGAAACCCTATGCCATCAAGGAGAACCACCTGTACCGAAAGACCTTCCAGCGGGGAAAACGCTGGTCGGGCAAATTTGTATCGGTGTATATTCTCAAGGATCTTTCGGCCAAGCGTCTGAAGAAGGAGAATCCGCAAAAGCAGTATATCAATCGGATCGGTCTGTCTGTGCCCAAACGCGAGGGAGGCGCCATTGAGCGCAACCGCGTCAAGCGCATCATCCGTGCGGGTCTGCAAGGAGTGGAGCGCCGCTACACGCTTTGTCGAGGATACCTCATCGTCATTGCGGCACGGCCCGGCATCGAGCGGCAGAAATCCCAGGCCATCGAGTCCGAGCTTCGCTACATCTTCAAAAAGTTGGAGATGATCCGTCCGCAAGCACCCAACGAGGGAAAGCCGAACCCCTCGGAGCCTCCCGAGGAAGACAAGCCATGAAGCGTATCGCTATGGCTCTGATCCGATTCTATCAGAGATTTCTGTCCGGGCTCAAGCCGGCACCCACCTGTCGGTTCACACCGACCTGCTCAGCCTACGGGCTGGAGGCCTTTGACAAGCGAGGCTTCTTTGTCGGGCTGGCACTCACCACGTGGCGGATCCTCCGCTGCAGTCCCCTCTCTCCCGCGGGATTCGATCCCGTACCCCTGACGGGGTTCAAAACCATGCCTATGCGCTGGAGCAAGTACGACAAGTACCGCGCCGAGCGGGAGGCATCCGTCTCCGACGATCCCATGACGCCCGACAGCTTCGGCCATCCCTCGGAGGACTCCTCCGACGGTGACACCTGACCAACCGATGATCGAGTCTCTCGGAGACCCACACCAACCGAACACAGCGGCCACATTTCGAGGAGCCGCGCCCCGACCGCCTTTGCCGGGGTACCCAATCAGAACAAAGGAAACATCAGAATGAAACATTTTACCAAGAAAACCCAAAAGCTCTTGACCCGTGTGGTGCTGACGGCCCTAATGCTGGCTGTCCTGTGCGGCGCGCTCGCTTCCTGCGGCCGCGGCGGCAGTAAGATCACCGCCTTGACCAAGGGCTACGTCATCGGTGAGAGCATGATCACCGAGGCAAACGGTATGACCGCCACCCAGCTGGACAAGATGGCTGACGACATTCTGGCCAGCAAGAGCGCTTTGGACATCCGTGAGAAGCTGGTGGCCGCCCTTCGCGGCTACGACATGACCGCCGCCGACTTTGACGACGCCAAGGTAGCCGACGGCACTCTGGCCGCACAGCCCGAGAAGGCTGTGGAGTTCGCCATCAACGTTCTGCAGAAGGCCGGGCTGAGCACCGACGCGTGCTACAGCCTGTCTGCCGAGGGCAGCAAGCTGGTCATGACCGCCGCCGACGTGGAGACCCTTGTGAAGGTCTTCCAAACCAACGTGGACGTGGACGCTAAGCTGGGCACCCTGGATCAGCTCCTGCACTGGATCGGTCTGGGCTTTGAGTGGCTCATCAACGTCCCCGGCTTCGGCAGCTTTACCCTGGGTACGGTGTATTTCGCCATCGCCCTGGAGCTCCTCATGATCCCTCTGGCCATCAACCAGCAGAAGAACTCCCGCAAGCAGGCCAAGCTCCGTCCCAAGGAGATGGCCATCCGCAACAAGTACAAGGGCCGCAACGATCAGCAGACCCAGCAGAAGGTGACCCGTGAGATCCAGGAGCTCTACACCAAGGAGGGCTATTCCCCCATGTCGGGTTGTCTCCCTCTCCTGCTCACCCTGCCCTTCCTGATGTGTCTCTACTACGTGGTTATTGACCCCCTGACCTACATCATGGGCGCGTCTCAGGAGCTGACCTCTGCCTTTTTGACCTTTGCCGACGCTTCCCATGCCGCCGGCGGTCTGGGCTTGGATCTGACCACGACCCGCGGTACCATCGAGGTGCTGTCCCTGATCCGTGAGAACGGTCTGTCTCTGGACGGCTTGGCTGACTTTGCCTTCTTCCAGAACGGTGGCGCCTGCATGTCCGCTCTGGACGGTATGGTTGACCGCATTCCCGACTTTAACCTCTTCGGCTTGAACCTGGGTCTGACCCCCGGTCTCAAGTCTACCGAGCAGACTGTGCTCATCTTCTTGCCCGTGCTGACCTTCGTTGTCTACTGGGGCAGCGGTAAGATCACCCGCAAGTTCTCCTTCCAGCCCATGCAGCAGGCCGCTGAGGGTCAGAAGGATCCCGCCCAGGGCTGCTCCAACGGCATGATGAACATCATGATGCCTGCCATGTCCGCATGGTTCACCTTCATGGTGCCCTCCGCCGTGGGTCTGTACTGGATCTTCAAGAGCATTCTGGGTACCGTCAAGACCATTGTGGTGGCCAAGCTCATGCCTCTGCCCACCTTTACCGAGGAGGAGTACAAGGCTGCCGAGCGGGAGCTCATGGGCAAGGAGCCTCATAAGCCCGCCAAGCGCGACCCCAATGCGCCCCGCAATCCCGCCGTTCGCTCCCTGCACCACATCGACGACGAGGACTACGAGTCCCCCGCCGAGCGTGAGGCACGTCTGGCCGCCCGCAAGCGCGACTACGTGGAGGAGGACGACACCCCTAAGGCAAAGACTGCCGATAACGCCTTCAGCGAGGGCGTGACCCTGAAGGAGGACGACCGTCCTGCCCGCAAGGATAAGAAGAACAATAAGAAGGACAGCGACGACTGATCCTCCTATGGGGGCGGCTCTCCCGCAGATGGGCCGATCCGCCCCCTCACATACTTGAAAGGATACGTATAACCGTCATGAAGAAGGAAATTGAGATCAGCGGCAAGACCCGCGAGGAAGCCATTGAAAAGGCTGTGATCGAGCTGGGAGCTCCCTCCGCGTCTGCCATTATGTATACCGTGATCAACGAGGGCCGCAAGGGCTTCCTGGGCTTCGGCGCCGTGGATTGCACCATCAAGGCCATCTACCAGGTGCCCGATCCCGTTGAGGAGAAGCCCCGCCGTGAGCGCCGCGACCGCGGAGACCGCCGCGACCGCCGCGACGGTGACCGCAAGGGCGGTGAGCGCCGTGACCGCGCCCCCAAGAAGACCGCCGAGGCCGTCGAGGCTGAGGAGCCCGTGGAGGAGGCTGCCGCTCCCGTGATCCCTCCCGTGGAGAACATTGATCCCTCTACCGCCACCGAGAGCGAGCAGACCGCGTACCGCTTCATCTGCAAGCTGGTGGAGGATATGGCTCTGGAGAACGTCACCATTGCCATGCACCCCGGCAACAACGACGACATGGTCATCACTGTGGACGGCGAGGCCGCCGGTGTGCTCATCGGCCACCACGGCGACACTCTGGATGCTCTCCAGTACCTGGCCAACCTGGCCGCCAACCGCAAGGAGGAGGGCGAGAAGCGTGAGTACGCCCGCATCACCGTGGACGTGGAGTCCTACCGCGCCAAGCGTGAGGAGGCTCTCCGCATTCTGGCCCGCAAGAAGGCCCGCCAGGTGCTCAAGTACAAGAAGAGCATCATGCTGGAGCCCATGAACCCCTACGAGCGCCGCATCATCCACTCCGAGATCCAGAAGATGGAGGGTGTTTCCACCAACTCCATCGGCGTGGAGAACAACCGCCGCATCGTGATCTACCTGGAGGAGGAGGGTATGCCCACCGCCGGCATCAAGGCCAAGGGCGGCTCCGAGAAGTCTTCCTCCGGCAAGTCCCGCTCCAAGTCTCGCCGCCGTTCGGGTGGTAAGACCGTGGATCCTCTGTCCACCGAGGCTCTGACGGGCGAGACCCGCAAGCAGGGTGAGTCCATCTTCGGTGAGGAGGAGCACGATCCCTTCGATATCGACCTGTCTGCCGCTACCTACTCCGAGGAGGAGACCGAGACCTACGAGGCTCCCGAGACGGCTGATGCCGCCGACACCTCCGACGAGGAATAATTCGCTTTGACCAAAAGGGAGGTATTTCCTATGACGATCTCCCCCTTTGATACCGTAGCCGCCGTCAGTACCCCCTTCGGCAAGGGGGGCGTCGCCGCCATCCGCCTGTCGGGGGATGAGGCGTTCGCTGTGACGGAGCGCGTGTTCTTCCCCGTCGGGGGCAAACCCCTGTCGGAGCACGCCCCCCGCACCGCCGTATACGGGCTCATCCGAGATCCCGAGAGCGGAGAGGTGCTGGACGACGGACTTTGCACCCTGTTCAAGGGCCCCAACTCCTTTACGGGAGAGGATACGGCGGAGATCTCCTGCCATGGCGGCGTGCTGGTCACCCGCAACGTGCTGGAGGCCTGCCTGCGGGCGGGCGCATTCCGGGCTCCCGCCGGGGAGTTTACCCGCCGTGCCTTCCGCAACGGAAAGCTGGCGTTGGAGCGAGCCGAAGCCCTGGGCAATCTGCTGGACGCAGGGAACGACGAGCAGGTCAAGCTGGCAAGAGCCGGCATGAACGGCCTGCTGACTGATTCCGCCGAAGAGGTCTACACCGACCTCATGGCCGTTTTGGCCAACATGGAGGCAGGGATGGACTTCCCTGAGGAGGATCTGACCGAGATGCCTCCCGAGGAGATCCGCGCCGCTTTGCAATCGGCCGAGGAGACCGTTCGCGGTCTGGTGCGCACCTACCGCACGGGTCACGCCATAGCGGAGGGCATTCCCACCGTGATCTGCGGCCGTCCCAACGTGGGAAAGAGTGCTTTTTACAACCGTTTGGTGGGACGCGAGGCCGCCATTGTCACCTCCATTGCGGGGACGACCCGGGATATTCTCACCGACACCGTCTCTCTGGGGCGGGTCACCCTGCGCCTGTCGGATACGGCGGGTTTGCGGGAGTCGGATGATCCCGTGGAGCGGATCGGCGTGGAGCGGGCCCGCAAGGCCTTGGACGAGGCGGAGCTTGTGCTGATCCTCACGGACAGCCGTGAGGCTGATCCCGAGAGCGAGGCATTGGCTCTTTCCATGAGAGATCGCGGCAGATCCGTGATCTATATTCACACCAAGAGCGATCTGCGCGGTGCGGAGGGCGGAGCTCCCGACGGGATCCCCCACGTTGTCCTGTCCTCGGTGACGGGGGAGGGCTTTGACCGCCTGCAAGCCGCCGTGGAGGCCGTCTTCATCGACGGGAATCTCCGCATGGGGGAGGAGGCCGTGGTGTTCAGTGCCCGACAGGCCGCCGCTCTGCGGGAGACCGCCGCGTGTCTTTGTGCCGCCCGCGAGAATTTGGAGGCGGGACTTCCATACGATATCTGCGCCGACGACGTGCGCGCCGCCATGGGCGAGCTGGGACAGCTTTGCGGGCGGGAGATGCGGGAGGAAGTGCTCACCGAGATCTTTTCCCGCTTTTGCGTAGGAAAGTAAACCGCACGTGTGCGCGCATATGCAAGCACCTTGCCGGGGAATCGGAACGGGTAGGCATCCCGATTCCGATTCCCCTATGCGAGTGCAGAATATTAGTTAGTCAAACAAAATGAAAAATTTACCCCCGAAAGGGGTGTGGGCAGGGAAGCATTCTGCCCCGGAAAGGAAGCAATATGGCAACCAGTACCGAAAAGAGCATGACCGTGAAGCATCACAAGCCCATCAACCGCGCCCGTATGGATCGCGTATCTCCCCGTGCCAGCGACGTGCTGGATCTGCTGGAGCAGATACGTGACCACGGCGACCGTATCGCCTACCGCTACTACGTAGGCAAGGAGATCAAGGATCTAACCTACGGCCAGGTCTATACCATGGTGGACGAGTGCGCCGCCGCCTTTGACGCCATGGGGCTGAAGGGCAAGCGTGTGGCCGTCATTGGTGACACCTCTCCCCAATGGATCGTTACCTATCTGGCCGCTCTGGCCGCAGGCTGTGTAGCTGTTCCCATGGATAAGGAGCTGGATGTGGGCGAGATCTGCAAGTTCCTGGATATCGTGGAGGCCAAGGCTATCGTTTATTCCAAGTCCTTCAACGAGAAGTTCGTGGATGCCATTCAGAACAACAAGACCGGCGTGCAGTACTTCATTCCCGTAACCCCCGCCTACGACAACACCTTTGACTCCAAGGTGATCTCCTTTGCTCAGGTACAGGAGCTTGGCCGTGAGCGCATTGAGCGCACCGGGTACACCTTCCCCCCTGTGACCAATCGGGAGGAGATGGCCGAGATGCTCTTTACCTCGGGTACCACCGGCACCAGCAAGTGCGTGATGCTGTCCCAGAAGAACATCTTCTCCGCGGTCAACGCCGCCTGCGAGACGGTTTGCTTCTATCCCGATGATGTGATCATGTCGGTTCTGCCCGTGCACCACACCTACGAGCTCATGTGCATTCTGGCCGCCGCTCTGTTCGGTATGAAGGTGTGCATCAACGACTCTCTGCGCCACGTGCTGAAGAACCTGCAGGTCTTCCAACCCACGGGTCTGGTGCTGGTGCCTCTGTTCCTCAACACCATGTACAAGAAGATCTGGTCGGAGGCCGAGCGCACGGGGAAGGATAAGGTGCTGAAGGCCGCTCTGGCTACCTCCAAGACCCTGCTGTCCATGGGCATCGACGTGCGCCGCAAGCTCTTCAAGACCGTGCTGGATTCCTTCGGCGGCCGTCTGGATCACATCATCTGCGGCGGTGCCAAGCTGAATCCCGATCTCATTGCGGCATTTGAGGATTTCGGTATTTCCGTATTCGAGGGCTTCGGTATTACCGAGTGCTCGCCTCTGACCAACGTGACTCCTTACTACCACCGTAAGTACGGCTCCATCGGCCCCTCCGTTCCTTGCTGCCGCAGCCGTATTGCCGACGCTCAGCCCGGTGAGCACGGCTACATGGAGGGAGAGCTCCAGATCAAGGGCGATAACGTCATGATGGGCTACTACAACAATCCCGAGGCTAACGCCGCCGCCTTCACCGTGGACGGCTGGTTCCGTACCGGTGACGTGGCCTACAAGGATGAGGACGGTTACGTGTATATCACGGGTCGTATGAAGTCGGTCATCGTGCTGGAGAACGGCAAGAACGTCTTCCCCGAGGAGATCGAGGAGTATCTGGATGAGATCGAGGCCATTGCCGAGTGCGTGGTCATTGGCCGCAAGGCAAAGGACAGCGACGAGGTGATCCTGACCGTAGTGGCTTACCCCAACTATGAGAAGCTGCCCGCAGGTGCTACGGAGGAGCTGATCCATGAGACCATTTACAAGCAGATCATGCAGATCAACCGCCGTCTCCCCAGCTTCAAGCAGATGAAGGCTCTCGAGCTCCGCTCCACCGAGTTTGAGAAGACCACCTCCAAGAAGATCAAGAGACATTTGGTCAAGTAATATGAGAGATGGGGGAACGCTTCTTTGGGAAGGGTTCCCCTTTCTTGGGGTTGGGGGCATTCAAATTGCTGTTTATCGGTGCGAAGGAGCACGGCCTCCGGCGGCTTAGAACCTTTTTGAAAACATCCTCGCGTTGCTCGGGGCGAATTTGCCTACGGCAAATATTGCGAAGGTTCTAAGAACTCCAAAAACTTTTAAAAAACATTATTTAATAATACCTTTTTTGAAAGTTTTGAGGATTCTTAAGGGACTTTTTCAAAAGTCCCTTAAGCGGGTCCAGGGCAGAGTCCTGGCCGATAAACCCAAATTTGAACAAAACTCCAAGACCAAAGCTTTCAAGAAAGGAATCCGAAAACGGTATGAACAGAGAACACATTGGCCTGTATCTTCATATCCCCTTCTGTCGGAGCAAATGCCCCTACTGTGATTTTTGCTCCTTTCCTCGTCCTACCGAGGAGGTCATGGATGCCTACGTTCACGAGCTGGCACGGCGGATTCGTGTTGCGGGAGAGCACTACCGCGATGACGTAGAGGCCGCAAAATGGACGGATGAGTACCGGAAATCTCTTCGCTCGGTGGATACCGTCTACTTCGGCGGCGGTACGCCTTCCCTTATGTCCCAGCGCAACCTGCGGGAGCTGATGGGTGCTATTCACGCCGCCTTTGCCGTGGCGGACGGCGCGGAGATCACCGTGGAGGCCAACCCTGCGGCGGTGAAGCGGGAGGATCTTTTGGTCTGGGCTGTCTGCGGTGTGAACCGCTTGAGTCTGGGGGCGCAGTCTGCCCACGCCGAGGAGCTGAAGGCTCTGGGGCGGCTTCATCGCTGGGAGGACGTGGCGCGGACGGTGGCGGATGCCCGTGAGGCGGGGATCACCAACATCAATCTGGACTTCATGCTGGGCATTCCCCATCAGACCCCCGAAAGTCTTTCGGAAACTCTGCGGCGGGCGTTGGAGTTGGAGCCCACCCACCTGTCTGCCTACACTCTCATGCTGGAGGAGGGAACGCCCTTCTACCGCCGAGGCCGCGCCGCCCTGGGGTTGCCCGCCGACGAGGACACCGCCGACGAGCAGGCTGTGGCTCTGTGGGAGCAGGCCTGCGGAATACTGCGGGAGGCGGGCTACGAGCACTATGAGATCTCCAATTTCGCCAAGGAAGGGTGCCGCTCCCGCCACAATCTCCATACGTGGCAATGCCGGGATTATTTAGGTCTGGGTGTGGCCGCTCACTCCTGCATGGACGGGGTGCGCTTCGGCAATTCCCGTGATCTGGATGCCTTTCTCCGCGGAGAGGATATCACCGAGTTTTCCGAGTCCCTCACCGAGGATGACCGCCGCATGGAATTCATCATGCTGGGGCTTCGGCTCTCCGACGGGATATCCGAGGAAGAATTTTCCACTCGGTTCGGGCGGGATTTTTGGCATGATTACGGGGAGATCTGCATACCCTTTATGCAGAGCGGTCTTCTCCGTCGGGAGGCGGGGCGGGTCTTTCTGACCGAGGCGGGTATGCCCGTGAGCAACGCCGTCATTGCCGCCTTGATCTGATCCGAGGGGAAACCGGGGAATACGGCGCAGGTTTGTGCAGTTTGCTACGGCACAGATGCAAAAAACATTACCCAACCCCGTTGACAAGAACGGGGTTTTGGTGTATAATGATACCGTAAGCAACAGAGCAGGGCAAAATACTGCGCCTGCGGAAAGGAAGTGCAACTATGGACGAGAAGGAACTCCAGAGTGAGATCTATACACTGACCGACGAAGAGGGCAACGAGCTTCAGTTCGAGGTCATCGCCTCCGCTGAGGTGAACGGTACTACGTACTACGCCATGATTCCCGTGGACGATCAGCCCGAGGCAGAGGACGTGTACGAGTACGTGGTTCTTAAGGAAGAGACGGACGAGAACGGCGAGAAGATTCTGGTCACCATCGACGACGACGATGAGTTTGACAACATTGCCGACTACTTCGACGACATGCTCTCTGACGAGGCAGATTACGACGTCAACAACGACGACGAGGACTGAGCCTCGTACCCCTTATCATGAAATTCCTGCGGGGTGCGTGATACACAGATATTGTGACCCACATTTGATTAAAGGAGATCGACTCACGGTGTGGTTTGCAGACCTCCCGCTATCCCTTATCGGTTGACTTGTCCCGAAGGATAGCGGACGCTGGGAGCAGTAAAGCACCGGATAGATCACCGCCCTGGATGAAACAGGGTTCCGAAAGCTGTGTACACGGCCTTGCGGGGTTTTAACATGAAAAAGCGAAGAGCGTATGTCAAGGGTGGCATGCGCTCTTTTCTTTTTTCATCTGATTGTTACATCAGGATTTATTGTTTGAAACGGAAAGGAAACATACAATGGGCATCATTAAAGCTACGTTCAACGCCATGGGCGGAAGCCTGGCCGATCAATGGCTGGAGGTTCTGGAAGCCGACGATATGGGCGGGACGACCCTCTTTACCAAGGGTGTCAAGGTCAGAAAGAACGACAAGCGCAACAACAATAAAAAGGGAACCGAGGACTACGTCTCCGACGGCTCCATCATCCACGTGTATCCCGGCCAGTTCATGATGCTGGTGGATGGCGGTAAGGTCGTGGACTTTACAGCCGACGAGGGCTACTACAAGGTGGATAACACCACCGCTCCCTCTATGTTCGCGGGGGGCTTCGGGGCGTCCATCAAGGAGTCCTTCTCCCGTGTCAAGTACGGCGGCGTACCCTCCACCGCCCAGAAGGTCTACTTCATCAATTTGCAGGAGATCAAGGGCATCAAGTTCGGCACCCGCAACCCCATCAACTACTTTGACAGCTTCTACAACGCCGAGCTGTTCCTCCGTGCCCACGGCACCTACTCCATCAAGATCACCGACCCCATCAAGTTCTACACCGAGGTGGTCCCCAAGAATGCCGACAAGGTGGACATCACCGCCATCAACGAGCAGTATCTGAACGAGTTTCTGGAGGCTCTGGGGGCGGCCATCAACTCCATGTCTGCCGACGGTATCCGCATCTCCTACGTGGTCTCCAAGTCCCGTGAGCTGTCCCGTTACATGCGGGATGAGCTGGATGCCGACTGGAAGGATCTCCGCGGCATGGAGGTGCTCTCGGTGGGTCTGGGCGGCCTGTCCTACGACGACAAGTCCCGCGAGATGATCGACATGCGCAATCAGGGCGCCATGCTGGGGGATGCCTCCATTCGTGAGGGCTACGTCCAGGGCGCGGTGGCCAGAGGTATGGAGGCCGCCGGCAGTAACGCGAACGGCGCGGCGCAGGCCTTCATGGGCATGGGTATGGGTATGAATGCGGGGGGCGGCTTTGTGGGCGCGGCTTCCGCCTCGAATCAGGCCCAGATGGCTCGCGATGCTGCGGCGGCGGCCTCCGCTCCTCCTGCGGGCGGTTGGACCTGCTCCTGCGGCCACGTGAATACGGGCAAATTCTGCTCGGATTGCGGGTCTCCCAAGCCTGCGGCTGCCGCCGGAAGCTGGGTCTGCTCCTGCGGGGCTGCCTGCACCGGCAAGTTCTGTCCCGATTGCGGATCTCCCAGACCCGCCGCCGAGTGGTTCTGCACCGACTGCGGTGCGAAGAATCCCGCTACGGCCAAGTTCTGCGGGGATTGCGGGAAGAAGAAGTAAAATTGCTGTTTATCGGCCAGGGCACTGCATGCCGAGCAAGCTCGGCGGGACCCGCTTAAGGGACTT
>JAZOOM010000118.1:0-4662 GCA_045655025.1 Eubacteriales bacterium
TGGTCAGCGCGTAAAGCCCCATGGGGCCTCTGGCGTGGAGCTTCTGGGTGGAGATACCGATCTCCGCGCCAAAGCCGAACTCACCTCCGTCGGTGAATCGGGTGGAGGCGTTGACGTACGCTCCGGCGGCGTCGATCTCGCCTCGGAAGCGATTGGCGGCGGCCATGCTCTCGGTGATGATGGCCTCGCTGTGCCCCGTGGTGTAGCGGGTGATGTGGGTGATGGCCTCGTCAATGCTGTCCACCACGCGGACGGACAGGATGAAATCGTTGTACTCGGTGTCCCAGTCCTCCTCGGTGGCGGGGATGGCGTTGGGGAGGATGGCGCGGGTGGCCTCGTCGCCGCGGAATTCTACCTTGTAGTCCGCCATGGCCTCCGCCATCATGGGCAGGAACGCGGCGGCTACGGATTTATGTACCAGCAGGGTCTCAATGGCGTTGCACACCGAGGGGCGGGAGCACTTGGCGTTAACGGCTACCTTCACGGCCTTTCCGAGATCGGCGGCCTCGTCCACGTACAGGTGGCAATTGCCCGCACCCGTCTCGATCACAGGCACGCGGGCGTTCTCCACTACGGATCGGATCAGACCCTTGCCGCCGCGGGGGATCAGCACGTCCACGAGGCCCCGCATGTTCATGAGGGCCGTCGCCCCCGCGCGGTCGGTCATGGTGATGAGGCCGATGAGATCGGGAGAGAAGCCGTGGGCAGTCAAAGCCTTCTTCATGGACTCCACCAGAGCCATGGAGGAGCGGATGGCCTCCTTGCCCCCACGCAGGACAACGGCGTTACCCGTCTTGAGGCACAACGCGGCGGCATCCACCGTCACGTTGGGTCTGGCCTCATAGATCATGGCCACACAGCCCATGGGGGCGCGGACGTGGCGGATGATGAGGCCGTTGGGGCGGACGGTCTGCTCACCCGAGCCGATGGGGTCGGGGAGAGCCGCTACCTCGCGGAGAGCGGAGCAGATGCCCCCCAGCCGCTTCTCGTCCAGCTTGAGGCGATCCAGCATGGTCTTAGGCACCCCGTTCTCGGCGGCGGCGGCCAGATCCTCGGCGTTGGCGGCCAGAATGGCGGCGCAATCGGCGGTAAGCTGATCCGCCATGGCGCAAAGCAGGGCGTTCTTTTTTGCGGTGGAAGTCGAGCCGTACGCACGGGAAGCCTCCTTGGCGGCGCGGCAGATCGATTCAACGTGGATTTGGATATCTTGCATGACGGTAAACCTCTTTTATGTATGAAAATAGGGACGGATCAGACCAGATTGCGCTTGGCACGGAGGTACAGAGCCTCCGTTTCGTCCTCCGTATGGGGTGCGATCAGGATACTGCCCTCGTCGTAGTAGGACACCTTATCCGGCTCCAGGGCGTCGAGGAACAGATCGTAGGGAACGTTGCCTATGACCTTGCCCTCGGTAGGCAGCACGAAGGCGGTTTCGTAATCCTCTACCACGGGAGACCGTCCCGTTTTGGGGTCGCTCGCGCCAAAGGGGGGCATGGGCTTTAGGGGGAAGATGCTTTGGCGGTCGGCGGAGAAGGTAAAGCGGCCGAACAGACCGCCCTCCTCGGTGTAGAAGCTCGGCGTGGCGTAGTTGGCGTCTACGGATTGCTTGTCGTGGAGCCATTCCGCCAAATAGTCGGCGGCACCCGTGGGGTGTGCCTTGGCGGCTTGGGCCTCCTTGACTCCGAAACGCAGGGGCCACAGGGCGCAGCACAGGGTGAGGGGACCCTTCTCTCCCGTCAGGATCTTATCCGAGAATGCCTCCAGATAGCGGCGGTTGTGCTCGGTCATGGCATCCAGCCCGTCGAGAAAGGTCTGCAGGGGAACGTTTTTGAAGCCGTCCACCTCCAGCGTGGCGTTCCAGTAGGTCATGATGCGCTCCACGACGGCGTAGTAGGCGCGGAGCTCCTCGGCGGTGGTGGGATTCAGGGCGCGAAGGGTTACGGACCTGCGAGACCAAGAGACGGTAAAGCCCCGCGCCTTGTGGGCGGGATCGTACACCATCATCTCCCCGCCGGGGGAAACGTGCCCCTCTTGCAGGCAGTAAAATTGGTCATAGGTACCGCCGACCAGATGATCTCCCAGGATGACCGACAGAGGGAGTGCTTTCTTGAATAATCCCTTTTGACGGATGACGATATCAATGGACATGGTTGAGCTCTCCTTGATTTTTAGAAACGGTGATCCTTATGCGGTCGTCTTCACCAGCACCTCGGTGATCTCGCAGACGTAGAAGCGGTGGTAGTCCTTGGCGGCGTAGTGCTTCAGCATTTCGGGGTCAATGAAGCAGTTCTCCTTCAGATCGTCGGCGTACAGCTTGCGGCAGACCAATACCAGATTGGCCTCACCCACGTAGGGAGTGCCCTCGGCGGTCTTCTTCACCGTCAGCCCCGTGGCGGCGAACTTGTCGACGTCCCGCCCTGACTTGGTGCCGCAGTAGCGGAGGGCATCCCGGTACGCATCCTTGGGGAAGAAGGAAAGGGTCAGGGTATCCGCCTCCTCGGTAAAGGCGTAGGTGTGCCGCTGGGGGCGGATGAAGCAGATGGCCACGGGCTTATTCCAGAGAATGCCGGCACAGCCCCAGGAGGCGGTCATAGTGTTGACGGCGCCCTCGGAATTTGCGGCGGTGATGAGCATCCAGTCATCTCCGATGCGGGAGAAGAAGTTATCGGGCAGGGTTGCGGGCATGACGGAAACGAAATCGGACATGGGTGGCCTCCTTGGGTTGAAAAGTATATACCATATTATTATAGCACATTTCCCTCGGGGATGCAACAGGGACGGGCGAAAAAGCCCCGAAAAAATTCTCGAAAAATTTCTCAACTTTTTTTCAAAAACCTATTGACAAACGGATTGTGATGTGCTATAATATCACCCGTCGCCAAGAGAGCCGCTACCCACAACGGCAGTCAAGAAAACCTC
Source organism: Eubacteriales bacterium (assembly GCA_045655025.1). Taxonomy (GTDB): domain Bacteria; phylum Bacillota; class Clostridia; order Oscillospirales; family CAG-272; genus CAMEON01. Next base: position 2,920 of record JAZOOM010000118.1, read on the forward strand.
GAAAAATTTTTTAAAAAACTTTTCGAAAACCTCTTGACAAACTCAACGAGATGTGATATAATAAACAAGTCGTCAGGAACGCGACACACTCGGGAGCATAGCTCAGCTGGGAGAGCATCTGCCTTACAAGCAGAGGGTCACAGGTTCGAGCCCTGTTGTTCCCACCATTCCTACGGCCCGGTAGTTCAGTTGGTTAGAACGCTAGCCTGTCACGCTAGAGGTCAGGGGTTCGAGTCCCCTTCGGGTCGCCACTTCTTAAAAAGAAGGAAAATCAGTCTTTGCCTCTGTAGCTCAGTTGGTAGAGCATGTGACTGAAAATCACAGTGTCGTTGGTTCAATTCCGACCGGAGGCACCATTTTGAAGGGGTCGGGTAATCATTCGGCAACTTCTATGCGGATTTAGCTCATTTGGTAGAGCGTCGCCTTGCCAAGGCGAAGGTGGCGGGTTCGAGCCCCGTAATCCGCTCCAGAACAATGCGGGTGCGATTCATTCGCATCCGCATTTGTTACAAATTGAATACGGCGCCATGGCCAAGCGGTAAGGCACGGGTCTGCAAAACCCTTATCCCCGGTCCGATTCCGGGTGGCGCCTCCAAAAAATCCAACTCGCAAGAGTTGGATTTTTTCATTTGTGTCCGCAGGACACAACATCATTTGCGTGCTTGCACACAACATCATTTGACCGAAGGTCAACATCATTCCGGCGCAAGGCGGACACAAATGAACGATGTTGCACTGCGTGCAAATGATGTGCTTCGCAATGATGTGATGCTTCGCATCAATGATGTTGCACTTCGCGCAAACGGATTTTTTCCGCCTTTTCGCCCTCGGGTCTTGAAAAACACCAAAAAATGTGCTATAATAAAATCAGAAAGGCGGTGGAGATATGTTTAAGAGAATTTTTGCACTATTCATTTTGCTATTCACATTGGCAACATTTACAGGTTGTAATGATACAAACGTTGAGCCTTTGAGTGATGAAGAAAAAGCCGCGCTTGTAAGCAACAGCTTCTCTCCGGATACGTTTTTTAACGTCAAAGAGGGCGAAGACCTGACCAACGAAGAGATAAGAGATGTTGTTTCAAACATCCCATCAGAAAAATATGAGTCTTATCCCGACATACACAACATTCCCCTTACTGCAACACTCTACAAGGACGGGGAATCTATATTGTTGGAGAAAAACGATCCCAGACTTATCGGGATCATCAATTTCTTTAACAACTGTGTTTATCATTCTCAATGCGCTTACACACAAGGACTGCTGCCCTTGGATTATCTTGAGAAAAACGTTACTGGTTCTGACTTCAGACTTGAACTGAAATACACACCGTGTAGCAATACAGGCCCCATGGCATACGGCAAATCTACTACAGGATGTGACACGATTATTATAACAAATTCTTCCTCGGGCTTTACATTGATAGCTCACGAGATTCCCGGATATGATGGCCAGGAGGAGGCGTATCCTTACCGTGCTGTAGGATTCGCTCCGTTGTATAATAGTTACCCGTGGCTTGAGTTGTTTGGCTTTTGATATTGCGAATGGCATCTTTTTTGTCAACACGACTCAGAAAAAAGAGAGCAAGTCTTTGACTTGCTCTCAGACCACTGACAAAGCCCATCTCAAGCAAGAGACGGGCTTTGTTTTTTACTAAAAAGCAGAGAAAGCATGAAAAGCAAGCTATGGGTATTTCCACAGCATAGGGCAATTTTTTTCATATTCTGGACGGCGGCAGTGAG
>JAZOOM010000119.1:0-1900 GCA_045655025.1 Eubacteriales bacterium
CCTGCACCCGCTTAAGGGACTTTTGAAAAAGTCCCTTAAGAATCCCCAAAACTTTCAAAAAAGGATTATTTTACAATACTTTTTGAAAGTTTTTGGAGTTCTTAAAACCTTCGCGATATTTGCCGTAGGCAAATTCGCCCCGAGCGTAAGCGAGGAGGTTTTCAAAAAGGTTCTAAGCCGCCGGAGGCCGTGCCCCCTCATCGACAAACCCAAATTTGAATCATCCAAACAACAAGGACATTACTCATATGAAAACAAATTACCATACCCATACCCACCGCTGCAACCACGCTGAACCCGGAGAGCGGCGGTACGTGGAAGCGGCTTTGAAGGAGGGATTCCGTGTCCTCGGCTTCGCGGACCACGTTCCCCAGCCCTATACCGATTTCCGCTCGGGCATACGGATGCGCCCCGAGGAGACCGCCGACTACGTGAGCACCCTTTGCGACCTCAAGGACGAGTACCGCGGAGAGATCGACATTCACATCGGCTTTGAGGTGGAATACTTCCCCTCCCTGTTCGGGGATCTGCTGGCCATGCTGGAGCCTTATCCCTACGAGTATTTCGTGCTGGGTCAGCATTTTCTGGATCAGGAGCAGGGCGGTACCTATATGGCCATTCCCCATACAAGCGAGGCACTTCTGTCCCATTACGTAGACCAATGCGCCGAGGCTCTCCACACGGGCACGATCTCCTGCTTTGCCCATCCCGATCTCTGCAACTACACGGGGGACGAGACGGTCTACCGTACCCATATGCGCCGCCTCTGCCGTGAGGCCAAGGCCTGCGGAGTTCCGCTGGAATTCAACATGCTGGGCTACGGCACAGGCCGTAGCTACCCCACCCCCGCCTTCTGGGAGGAGGCCGCCGTAGTCGGTAACAAGGTCATTCTGGGCTGGGATGCCCACGCTCCCGCTTGGCTGGAGCAGCCCGAGCTGGAGGCCCGCGCCGATGAATTCCTCAAGGGTCTGGGTCTGAAGCGGATCGAAACCCTGACGCTGATCCGTCCCCACGCCAAAGGTTAAAGACACCCCAAACGGAAGATCCAATCAAAAAAGGATACCGCGCCGTGAGCAGGCGGTATCCTTTTTTGTATTGTCCCCGCCCCCTGTCCATCGGAGAGGCGGGGACGAGCGGAGGGTCAATCCTCCTTTTTCTTCAGAAGTGTCGCGCCGAGCATCACGGACATGACGGGGAACAGAGTGATGACGGAGCCGCATCCCTTGCCCGCGGAGGTCTCACTCTCCACGTCGGTGTCGGTGGAGGTAGCGGACTCGGTGGGAGCCTCGGTCTCGGCCTGAGTAGGAGCCTCGGTGGTGGGCTCGGTGACCTCGTCGGTGACAGACTCGGTCTCGGTCTCCCCCGTGGTGTTCTCGTTTGTGGAGATATAAGAGAACTTGAAGCGGGCACCGGGAGCAACGTCACCGGAGAGGTAGAAGTCCAGAATATCGCCCGAGAACTTGGAGTAGTCCCCCTCGTCGTGGACGTTGTCCGTCCATGCGAAGTTGATGGTATAGTCGTTCCCTTCCAGACCCAGAGCGGACTTGGGGATCTCCACCATCATGGTCTTGCCGTCCACGCGGTACTTGACGTCGGCCACCTTCTCGGTGTCGTAGCCGTTGCCCGTGAACTTCTCCAGCACAAGGGTCTCGGCGGAGGCGGCGGACTTATTGACGATGAAATCGAAGGTCTCCCAGCCCTTGGCGGTCTGGTCGGAGTCGATGTAGAGGTTCATCCACAGGGAGTCGGTGTAGGGGGTAATATTCTCGTTGCACTCCACGAAGAACCAGACGGTGTCGGCATCGCGGGCGACTCTCGCGCCGATGATGTCGTTTCGACCCGAGGTCTCGGTGTAGCGGAGATTGCCGTAGCCTTGGGCATCGCGGTCTGCGGTGTTGCC
>JAZOOM010000120.1:0-2016 GCA_045655025.1 Eubacteriales bacterium
CGAGGCCAAGGTGTGCGGCTGACGCGATTCGAAATTTTTGAACTTTTTTCGCCCTTTTTGAAAGATTCCCGCCTCTTTCCGTGTCATATATGGTATACCCCCTGTGAAAGGAGCTTCCCTATGAACACCTACACCCCCGACGGCCGCGACCTCCGCGCCGAGCTCTCCCCCTACCTCCACCCCGACGAGACCCTGCTCTGGGTGGGTCAGCCCTACACGTCCCGCAAGTTCCGTCCCAATCCCCTCGTGGTGGTCTTCATGCTCTTCTGGTTCGGCTTTGCGGTCTTCTGGACGGTAACGGCCTCCGCGGCAGGCGGATTCTTCGGCCTGTTCGGCATTCCCTTCCTGCTCATCGGCGGATACATGCTCTATACCCTGTTCATCGGACAGAAAAAGCAGCTGGAGCGGACGGTCTACGCCGTCACCGACCGCCGTGCCATCATTCTGTCCGCCGACAGACGGGGGACGGACTGCACCGAGTTCCTCTTCTCCCGACTCCCCAATATCTCCATGGAGGAGGTCAACGGCACCACGGGCACCATCCGTTTCCTCCCCGACACCCCCTACTACGGCACCTCCTTTGAGTCCCCCCGCATGCGCCGCAGCCGGGCGGCCAACTACGAGCTCCGCTCCGCCTTCCTCGCCATTGATTCGGTGCAGGAGGTCTACCGCCTGATCTCGGAGCAGATGAATCACGGTTGAGATCTCCCCTTTCATAGAAAATACCCGTCCTCACAAGCCGTGGGGACGGGTATTTTTTATGTATGGTATGGATGAGGATCAAAACCATTCCGATATGGCAGCGATGACCCACAGCACTACCAAGTGGGCGGGGTAGAAGATATACAAGCCGTACTTGAGTCCCTTGCGCCCCGGTTTCCCGTTGTACAGGGCCAGAATGGGCAGGGTAAAGAGGCTGAAGCTCTGGACATTGGTCAAGAGACCCCGGGAGGCACAGAGCAGGAGCAAGCCAAGGCTGAAGAAAGCGAACCTGACCCACCGCCCCGATAGCTGTTCCATCCACGCGGGAGCTTCTCCCTCCCTATAGTCTGTCAAAACGGTCCAAACGGGAATAAGAACACCCCAGAAGCCGTAATCCACGTAGAGCACGCGGCTGATAAAGAAGTACACGCCGATCACCGAGGCAAGACCAACGGTCAACCACAGGGACGTCTCCCCCCACCGCTTCCTTGCCCACGCCTTTTTGAAGGCCTGCACCTCATAAATCAGCAGGATGGAGAGGCAGAAATTCACCAGAATGCCGCCGTCGGGCTCCCCCGTCATGATAAAGGCGACCCCCTCGCAAATCACCGCCAAGCCGAAGACCAGGAAAAAACGCTTGGTCTTATTGCGGGTGTAACGGCATCCCTCGGCGATGAAGTAGGCAAAGATGGGGTAAGAAAGCCGCCCAATGACACGAAGGATCTCCGCCTCGGGAAACAGGATCACCCCCATATGGTCGATGACCATGAAAACGCAAGCGATGATCTTGAGGGTAGACGCGGAGAGTCCCCACCCTTTGGAGGCGGGGACGATCGTTGGAGCTGTCATGTTTTACTCACCCAACGCGTGGGTGCGGATGAACAGCACACCCAGAGTGTTGCGGCCGCAGTGGGAGGAAATGGTGCAGCCGGCACGAGTGATGTGCACCTCGGCCTCGGGCGCGATGGCCTGAACCGCGTTCACGCAGGACTCAATGATGGCGGGCTCACAACCGGCATGGGTCACGAAGATGTGGTTCTTGATGACGTCGGATCCATCCCCCAAACGCTCGGAGACGTATTTGGGGAGCACCGCGCCAAACTTGCCGCGGTACTTCTTGCCCACACCCATCTTGCCGTCCTTAACCACGATGCAGGGCTTGAGGGACAGCATATTGGCACCGAAGGCGGCAAGAGCCGAGCAACGGCCGCCCTTGTGCAGGAATTCCAGCTTATCCAGCACAAAGCTGGCATCCACCTTGGCGGCGAGAGGCTGCACCTCGTTTGCCACCTCTTCGGCGGTGAGGCCGGCGGC
>JAZOOM010000121.1:0-5320 GCA_045655025.1 Eubacteriales bacterium
CAAAAGTCCCTTAAGCGGGTCCAGGGCAGAGCCCTGGCCGATAAACCCAAATTTGAAATACAGAAAGGAGCCTCCTATGAACGCCCTTCGCATTGCCACCGCCATCCGCGCTTACCGTCGGGAGAACGCCATGAGCCAAACCACCTTTGGTGACCTGTTCGGCGTGACCCCCCAGGCCGTCTCCAAATGGGAGCGGGAGCTGTCCTGTCCCGATATCATCCTGCTTCCCTCCCTCGCCAAGGTGCTGGGGGTGAGCGTGGGATACCTGCTGGGGGAGTAAGCCCCTGTACCGTTTTCCGTTTTTCCAAACAGTTCCCTACAGGCCCGACGTCGGGCCTTTTCTGTACGTAAAATCCCCCCGCCTTGATCGGCGGGGGGATGGGATATGAGGGATCAGTCTTCCTTCTTCTTCAGAGCAACGGCAGCGGCGGCGGCCACGGTGATGGCGGCAACGGCGGCAATGGAGGACTTACAGCCCTTCTTGGGGGTCTCGGTCTCGTCCTCGGTGGGAGTCTCGGTCGTGGGAGCCTCGGTGTCGGGAGCCTCGGTGGGAGTCTCCACGGGAGCGGTGGGCTCCTCGGTGGGGGTCTCGGTATCGGTAGGCTGGGTGTCGGTGGTGTCGCCACCCCCGTCGGCCACCACGTAGCTGAACTTGAAGCGTCCGCCGGGGGCTACATCGCCGGAGATGTAGAAGTCCAGAATGTCGCCGGAGAACTTGGAGTAGTCGCCCTCGTCGTGGACGTTGTCGGTCCAGGCGAAGTTGACGGTGAAGCTGTCGGTGATGCCCAGATCAGCCTTGGCGATCTTGACGGTCATGTAGCGGCCGTCTACCTTGTACTCAACCTCGGTGACAGACTCGGTCTCGAAGCTCTGGGGAGCGGTGAACTTCAGCAACTCCATGGTGGTCTCGGAAGCGTTTCTCACCACGAAGTCAAAGGTATTCCAGCCCTGATTCTCCTGGTTGCAGTCGATGTAGAGGTTCATCCACAGATCATCGGTGTAGGGGGTGATGTCGGCGGCGCACTCCACGAGGAAGTAGAGGTAGTCGGCATCGCGGGAGACCTGCGCGCCGATGATGTCGTTACGGCCCGAGGTCTCGGTGTAGACCAGATTGCCGTAGCCGGGAGCGTGGCGGTGCTCGGTGTTGCCGATGTAGGCGCCGTAGTAGGGGGCGACGTCCTTCCACTGGTCATAGCCCGCATTCAGATCGATGGTCTTGGCAGCAGCGGGGGCGGGGATGGGACGGGCACCCTTGAACTGACGGACGAAGTTGACCAGCTGGTAGTAGTAGTGATCCTGCAGGTTACCCTTGGTAGGCTCAATGTCACGGGAATACTCGTCGTTGTACTGGTCGGGGAATGCGTTCTCCACAGAAGCGGGATTGTCTGCGCTCTCGGGCCAACGCTCGTAGCGGCCCACGCGGAACTCGTTCCAGCCCGTGACGAAGATGACCTTGGGCTCGATCTCCAGCGCGTACTCGAACTGCTCTGCGAAGTTGTAGCCCCACTTGGAGGCCTCGGCACCCTCCTTGACGTAGCGATCCTTGTACGCGGAGGTGTAGGAGCGGCCTGCGATGTTGTTACCGCTCATGGCGGCCAGAGCCTTGTTCTCATAGTCGTGGTTCATGGCAATACCCACGGTCATCTGCTCCACAACGCCGTTCTTGCGGTCGGCGTTGTTCTTGTAGTAAACGGCCTGGGGGTACATGGACAGCCAGCCCCATGCGCCGTTGTCGGTCTTATCCACCACGTAGCCGGGCTGGCCTGCGCGGAAGGTGAAGAAATTAGAGATCTCCTTCTCGATGGGGGAGGTATTGGCGTTGAAGGAGCCCTTGATAGCCATGAGCATGGGCTTGTCGTCCCAGTAGAACCAGAGGTTCTGGAACTTGCCCGCGCGGAAGACGTCCAGATACAGGGACTGGACTTGGGTATTGGTGTAGTTCTTATCCCAGAAGGGGAGCATGAAGGAGACCTTGGGGGCCTTGAGGCCGTCGTTCATGGCATCCGTCCACTCCTCCATGAGGGGAGTATAGGCATTTCTCCACGTCATCTCGGCATTGGTGTTATCGGTAAAGATCACGTCCACGCCTGCGTTGGCCAGCAGCTCGGCCTGCTTGCGGAGCACCCACTTATCGTCGCCGCGGTAGAAGCCGTAGATGGACTCGTTCCACCAGTAGGAATAGGTGTTGTTCCAGACGGGGTTATCCCAGTCACGCATAGCCTCGGGGTACTTCTCGGAGTACTGCTGGACGTTGACGGGAACGTGGGTGGTGAAGCCGTCGATGTGCCACGTCCAGTAGAACATGGCCAGGGTCTTGTCGGCCTTCAGGTCGCCCACGTCCTTGTTGGTCAGGGACACGCGGCCCAAGCCGTCGGTGAATACCCAGGTATCGGGCATGACGGGATGGGTATAGATCAGGCTGTCCTCGGGGATGACGTAGGCGGGAGGTGCCACATGATCACCCGTAACGGTATCCTCGGGCTTGGAGCACTGCACGAAGTAATCCTCCTTTTCCGCATTGAAAATGACCTGCATGACGGGGTACTGCACGTTGTTCTCCACGGGGAAGCCGTCGCGGTAGACGTAGCCCTTGAAGTTGTTCACCGTGTTGTACACGTACATGGCGGGAGCCTTGGTGAAATTCTCGGCCAGGAAGAGGTAGTCGCCTGCGGGGAGCTCATCGAAGGTAACGCCCTGCATGGCGTTATCCACCAACGTAATGTGACCCTTGCCTGCGGGGGCCTCGGCCACGGTTTTGGCGTAGGTACCCTTCCATGCGTAGACGTTCATGTCGATCTCGATGTCGGTAGCCATGTAGGTTGCCATCTTGAACTGTACGCCCACGAAGGAGGAGGTGACGTTCAGACGCATACCGAAGGCGGAGTTCATGTTGAACACGGCCTCACTCGACTGGTTGGTATAGGGGTACTGGATGCTGCGGATCTCGCCCGAGGGCTCGCAGTTGCCGAAGGGCTCGGCGGGGGCATCGGTAAAGCGGATCTTCAATTCGGGTTCTCCTCTCTGCTCAACGCCGTTGATGTACAAAAAGCCCTTGGAATCCGTGGGGGAGGAATTGGTCCACACACCCACGTCGGAGCCGCCGTTCGCGATGTGGAACAGGTACTCACCCGCAGGTTGGGCGTCGAACTCCACCCAGTGATAGGCACCGTCGGTCAGGGGCTTGAACGCCTTGGAGGCGACGGGGGCGGAAGCCACAGTCTTGTCGTAGCTTCCCTGCCACTTGTACAGGTACAGGGTAGCGTAGGAGTCGGGCTTTGTCCACGTGGGCATGCAGAAGCCGAAGCCCGTGAACTCGCCGTTGACGATAGCGCGATAAGAGAAGGTCTTACCGACACGGATCGGCTCACGGTTACCCGATCCGTTCTGAATGGACACGTCCGCGGCGGAGGCGGGAATGATAGCGGCAAAGACCGCGAACACCATGACCGCGCACAGCAGAAGCGCCATCAAGCGCTTGTAATGATTTCGTTTCATAATGGGGGAACTCCTTTCAAGAGTTGGTAGAAATATTGTAGCATAATCATGGAGCTCTGTCAATACGGTTTGATGATTTTGGGCGAATTGACGGAAAGAAATCAAATCATGCAATAGGAGCTCCTCACCCCTATATACACATAACGGAAAGGGAATCTGCCGCATAATCAGAAAAAACGCCGCAAAATTTCGGCGTTTTTCTGAAACATTGAAAGCGGACTCCCCGCGGGACACTCATTCGCCGTCCCCACTGTCCTCTCGGTCCTCGTCATCCTCGCTGTCCTCTCCGTCCTCCTCCCCGTCGGGAATCTGAATATCGTCGTTCATGGCGCGCTCCACCATAGCGATAACGTTATCCCGCCATTCGGGGGAAAGGGTGATATTCTGCCAGTCCTCGTCTGCGGAGTGCAGGGCGGTATGGCGGTAGACCAGCTGCTTGACAAGGGCCACGGCCACCACAAGGACAAGGATGGCCAGTCCCGCTGCGGCGCACCACGGGGTCGTCCGTCCAACGAGGAGCAGAATCGTAGAGATCACCAGCCAGAGGAAGCTGCGCAGGATGCTGATAGCGACCCCCGTCCAGAAGAGGGAGTGGGGATATTGGGGTTTCTGTTCTTTCATAGGAGCCTCCTTGAGGGACGGTCAAACGCCGCCCGTAATTTCCACAAACAAAACTCCACACGCCACCCATGCAACCGTTACCACAATGGGCGACAGGATCAGCAGGGCGAGATACCTCCATCTCCGCTGTGGCTCGGTTGCCTTGCGGCGCGCGCAAAACACCGCAGTATTCACGGCGAGGCAGATCGGCATGATGGGCGAAACAATGGATATCAAGAACAAAAGAATTCCGAGTTCATACCAGAAATCACGAAAACTATGGAGGAAATTGTCTCGATTCAGAGCCATCAGAAGGATGGATGCCGCCATCAGAAGGATGTACGCACCTTGGATGGCGGAAGTGATGGTAAGTGTCTTTTTCATGATCGAATTCCTTTCTGCGGCGGGAAAAACCACCGCAACGGAGCTGGATCACACCTCGCCCAGATACTCCACGGGCTCATACCCCAAGTTGGCGATCACCGCATCCCATCTTGCCCGCTGGTCGCTCTCGCTGTCCTCCCAGAGAACGGGGCGGAAGCCCGCGTCCAGATAGGTCTTGATGGCGGCGAGGCGGAAATCGTCGGTGGTGAGGATGGAGTAGGTGCATCCCCGCGCCTCCAGCTTCTCCAGCGCGTAGGCCAGCATGGCGTGACCGATGCCCTTGCCGCGGGAATCGGGGTGGGCGGCCACCATGTGGATGTAGCCCTGATCCGCCCCGTGCTTCACGGCGCAGATGGTAGCCACCATTTGCCCGTCGGGGGCGTAAACGTAGATGATGTCCTCGTCGGGGTTGAGGTCGGTGTAGTCCAACACCGTGACCTTGAACCAGTCCCGCCAGTTGCCGCTCTCGGGGGGATTCTCGGGGAGAAGCTGACCCTTGAGGTTCATATCCAGCCACAGGGTGAGCTGCTCCTCGGTGCGGTCATAGGAGCCGTAGGTATAGCCCTCGGGGAGAGGGCGGGGGGTGACGGGGGCGGCGGGGCGAAGCATTTTGAGCTGGCGCATGGGTAACTCCTTTCGGGGGTGTGAGCCCTTCACTATATAAGACACTTTTTTTACGGAAATCTTACGGGGTTTTGGAAAAAAGTTGTGAATGAATTGTAAATTTGGGTTTATCGGGGTGTTTCAAATGTTTGTAGGGGCGATTCACGAATCGCCCGTATAATGAAAAACATTCGTACACCTTGCCTTTTAGGGACGGTGGGCGTTTCATGATACCCCC
>JAZOOM010000122.1:0-10520 GCA_045655025.1 Eubacteriales bacterium
TCGCGATATTTGCCGAAGGCAAATTCGCCCCGAGCGAAAGCGAGGAGGTTTTCAAAAGTCCCTTAAGCGGGTGCCGCCGAGCTTGCTCGGCATGCAGAGCCCTGCCGTGCCCCCAACGCACCGACAAACCCAAATTTGAAACAATATTACAGACATATATATCGAAAGGAACTACCATGAGTTTTTCCGAAAAAACTATCCGAACACTGGAATTTGATAAAATCTGCGCCATGCTGGAGGAGCACGCCGAGACCGAGGGTGCCAAGGTGATGGCGCGGAATCTGCGTCCCTCCGAGGATACTTACACGGTGTTGCGCCGTTTGCGCCGTACCACCGATGCCCGTAAGCTGGCGGATGCCAAGGGCGCGCCCTCCTTTGGGCGCATCCGCGACATTTCCTCGGCCTGTGAGCGGGCCGAGAAGGGGGCGGTGCTGTCCCCCCGCGAGCTGCTGGACTGCGCGAATGTATTGCGTACGGCTCGCATTTTGCAGGACTACCACACGGGGAACCATCCCTTTGACACGGTTTTGGATGAGGTTTTTGACCGTCTGATCCCCGACCGCAGGCTGGAGGAGCGCATCACCCGCGCCATTCCCGCCGAGGACATGATTGCCGACGAGGCATCCCCTCTGTTGGCCGACATTCGCCGCAAGATCCGCAACGAGAACGTGAAGATCAAGGAGACCCTGCAAAAGCTGATCTCGGGCAACTCCCGCTATTTGCAGGAGAACATCGTGACCATGCGCGGCGGGCGGTACGTGATCCCCGTGAAAGCGGAGTGCAAGGCGGAGGTGAAGGGTCTGATCCACGATACCTCGGCCACGGGAGCGACCATTTTCATCGAGCCCATGGCGGTGGTGGATGCCAACAACGAGATCCGCATTCTCCACACCAAGGAGGAGCGGGAGATCGAGCGCATCCTGTCCGAGCTGTCGGCGGCTGTGGGAGACGTATCCGACGCTCTGTGGCTGAATTACAAGAACATCAACGAGCTGGCATTTGTTTTTGCCTGCGGAGAGCTGTCTGCCTCCATGCAGGGAATCGCCCCCATGATCTCGGGGGATCGGGCGGTGCACCTGGTGGGTGCGCGCCACCCGCTCATCGATAAGGACAAGGTGGTGCCCATCACCATTTCTCTGGGTGATGCCTTCGATACGCTGGTGATCACGGGCCCTAACACGGGCGGTAAGACGGTATCCCTCAAGACCATCGGTCTGTTCGCGCTGATGGTGCAGTCGGGTCTTCATATCCCCTGTGAGGAGGGCTCCTGCATTTGCACCTACGACACCATTTTAGTGGATCTCGGCGACGAGCAGAGCATTGAGCAGTCCCTGTCCACCTTCTCCTCCCACATGGTGAACATCGTGACCATCATGGAGCAGGTGGGGGAGAAGTCCCTCGTTCTGTTCGACGAGCTGGGCGGCGGTACCGATCCCGTAGAGGGCGCGGCGTTGGCCGTGGCCATCATCGAGTCTGTCCGTGAGGCGGGGGCCTGCTGTGTGGCTACCACTCACTACGCCGAGCTGAAGGCCTACGCGCTGGACACCCCCGGGGTATGCAACGCCTCCTGCGAGTTCGACGTGGAGACCCTGAAGCCTACCTACAAGCTGGTTATCGGCGCGCCGGGCAAGTCCCACGCCTTTGCCATTTCCGAGAAGCTGGGGCTGTCCCCCGCCATCATTGAGCGGGCGAAGGAGCGGGTCAGCTCGGACAACAAGAGCTTTGAATCCGTCATTGAGCAGCTGGAAAACAGCCGCGTGCAGATGGAGAAGGAGCGGGAGGAGGCCAAGCGGCTTCGCGAGGAGTACGAGCGGTTCAAGGAGGAATCCGAGAGGAAGATCCGTGAAAAGCTGGGGAACGCCGAAAAGGAGGCCGAGGCCGCCCGCAAGAAGGCCGCCGCCATGGTCCAGTCTGCCAAGGCGTCCTGCGATTTCCTCTATGAGCAGATGGACAAGATGCGCAAGGCCCAGGAGGCCGCCAACGCCGCCGCCGAGCTGGACAAGGCTCGCCGCGCCGTGCGGGATCATCTCCGCACCACGGGAGACATCTTTGATCCCATTGAGGTTCATGAGGAGGACGAGGGCTACGTTCTGCCCAGGCCTCTGAAGAAGGGCGATAAGGTTCGCATCGTGACCATCCACAAGGACGGTGTGGTCACCGAGGATCCCAAGGGGAATCTGGTGGCGGTGCAGGCGGGTGTGGTGCGTACCAAGGCACGCCTGGAGGATCTGCGTCTCATTGAGGAGGACGAGCGGGGGCAGAAAAAGAAGCCCGCGCAGAAGTCGGCCGTCAAGTCATCTGTGACGGTAGAGCGATCCAATCAGTTCAAGTCCGAGATCGATCTGCGTGGTATGACGGGTGACGAGGCTTGGCTGGCGGTGGACAAGTATCTGGATGATGCCATTATGTACAACGTGCAGACGGTTCACCTCATTCACGGCAAGGGAACGGGAGCACTGAAAAACGCGCTGTGGCAGTTCCTGCGGGGAGATAAGCGCATCGCCTCCTTCCGTATCGGTCGGTACGGCGAGGGCGACGGCGGTGTGACTGTGGTGGAATTGAAGTAAATACATGCGCCTTTCCCGGTTTGTGAAATCTCCACAAATCGGGGGAGGCGTTTTTTGTGTGCCTGTCAATTTACAAAAATATCAAAATATGGTACAATAGAAATAATTGTTGCGAAAGGAAGCATTTTTATGAAGAGACTGTTATTATGTATGGCTTTGCTTTTGATCGGTGTGCTTGCCGTGTCCTGCACGGGTGGCGGCGACACTGCCGACACTACTCTGCCTGTGGATACGGACGCTCCCACCGAGGCTCCTACCGAGACCCCGACGGAAGCCCCTACTGAGGAGGCTACCGAGGCCCCCACCGAGGCGCCCTTCCATCCGCTGGCCTTTGGGCCTGCCGAGCTTCCCGTTGCCAACGTGGCCCGCGAGGGCTATGCGATGGCCTCGGCCAGCAAGACCGACGGCGGCTACAGCAATATCTATCTGAACGACGGCGACCGCGCCACGGGCTTTTCTACCCCTTGGGACACCAACACCGACCCCAAGGCCGTGTATTACTTCTTCATTGACCTGACCACCCCCCGCAAGGTGGACAGCGTCAAGCTCTACCCCATGGAGGGTGACGAGAAGGCCTTCCCCAAGGCCTTTGACATTCTGGTTTCCATGGATGGCACGGATTACTCTGTTGCTGCCACCGTCACCGACGCTTCCGCCGAAACCGCAAAGGATGGCCTTTCCGTTTCCCTGAACGGCGTGGAGGCGCGGTTTGTCAAGCTGGTGACCCGCGAATTGGGTGAGGGTGCGTCTCGAAAGGGCAACTATCTGGCTCTCTCGGAGTTCGAGGTTTACGCTCCCATCGATACCGCCTCCAACATGATGCTCAACCGCCACGACATCTGGCTCTTCAAGAATCCCGATACCACCCAAAAGCTGGAGGTGCTTTACTACCGCGACGGTACGGCTGTGGATCCCGCCGCCCGTCTGCGTTTCAAGTCCATGGATGAGAGCATTGCCACCGTGGACGAGGCGGGTGTGATCACCCCCGTGGGCTACGGTAAGACGGTGGTCTACGTCACCGATGGCAACCATCTGGCGGCGTGTCAGGTGGAGGTGAAGGAGGAGGCAGCCAAGGACGTGCGGATCACGACCTTCTACCACTCGGTCTTCGCCTACCCCGAGCAGTTTACCAAGGGCCTGGACGTGTTGGTGGCCGCCGGTATTGAGTACATCGAGGATACCAGCTCCCACGATCGCGTGGGCAACGTGGTGGCTCCCTACATGCTGCACCTCTGCGTGGAGAGAGGGCTGATGTACTCCCTCAACGATCCCGACGGCGGATCCAATTTCCTGAACATGAAGAATGACGAGGACATTCTGGCTGTGGTCAAGAAGTATGAGAACCGCGCGGGCTTTATGGGCATCTACCTGCGGGACGAGCCCCACGAGGAGTACACGCAGTATGCCCGCGTATTCCGCGTGATTCAGGAGTACAATCCCCATCTGACCCCCCACCTCAATCTCCTGCCTCCTTACAATTTCGGCGGTATTGACGAGTACTTCACCGAATTCGCCGCTGTGGCGGGAGGCAACGGACGGATGCATTACCTGTCCTACGACCACTATCCCTTCATGTGGGGCGGCGGCTTCAATCCGCAGGTCTACTCCTCCATCAACCGTCTCCGCAAGGCGGGTCTGTTCTACAACGCCGATACGGGCTTCTACATGCAGTCTATGGTCATCACGGGGGCTTACCGCGAGATGAGCGACACCGACCTCATGTACAACGCCTCCTTGGGTATCGCCTACGGTATGAAAAACTTCAAGTGGTTTGTGGCTCTGACGCCCGTTAACAGCGGAGAAGCCTTCACCACAGGTCTGGTAGCTCCCGATTTCACCCCCTCCACCATGCACGCGGGTGTGACCGCCGCCAACAAGTACATCAAGACCGTTGGCCGTGTGTTGGGCAACAGCGATGCCATTGAGGTATACCATGCCCTCGGCGAGATGGATAATCCCGCTCTTCCCTCTGATTTCGTCTTCACTCTGACCAAAAAGTCCAATGATTTTATCTTCTCGCTGTACCAATCTCTGGACGGCTCGGGTCAGCAGCACGTGGTGATCACCAACAAGAAGTTCACCGCGAACGGCGCGGTCACCGTGACCCTGAAGGCCAACAAGCAGGGAGACTTCAAGATCCTGGATCTGGCCACGGGAGAGATGAAGCCCCTTGCCGTGGGGGCTGACGGTACCTTCACCTTGGATCTGGCGGCAGGACAGTGCGCGGTCATTGAGCTGCCCGCCGATTGGGACGTGTCCCGTCCCGCGGAAAACGCCGAAAATCTGGCGCTGAACAAGCCCGTGTACGTGTCCTCCTCCTCCGCGACCTTCTGGGAGAAGAGCAGTATTGCCGCTTACTTCCTCACCGACGGCACCCGTGACAACGGATGCTGGATCGCCGACCGCACCGACCGTTCCGGCTGGGCCAAGCTGGATCTGACCGAGGTCTGTGACGTGAGCCGCGTGGTGATCTCCGCGAACAGTCATTTGGGCAAGTCCCAACGCCTCCGCGATTTCACCGTGCTGGTCTCCGAGGACGGCGTGACCTTCACCGAGGTAGCCAAGTATCAGAGCTACGATTGGGGTGACGGTGCAACGCCTCTGGAGGTGACCTTCGGCACCGCGCAGGTGCGGTACATTCTGATTCGCTCGGATGCCAGCCGTCCCATCGGTATTGGCGAGATCGAGGTCTACGGCTGATTCTAAGGAACTCACCCGCAATATGACATATTAAACAAAAACGGGGGGCATCTTGTGGCATTTTGCCATTTACAAGGTGCCCTCCTTTGTGATATAATGGGGATAAGGAAGCAGGAAGGAGATTGGCTATGGATACGAATGAAAATAAGGATCGGATCATGCCGCCGGCCAAGGTGAGAAAAAGCCACGTGATCATGCTGATCCTATCCTGCGTGTTCCTGTTCGTCGCTCTGAAGGGGGCTAAGGATCTGTTGGAGGTCTTCCTGCTTCCCGAATCTCCGTCCTACCCCTCCGACGTAGGGCCGGGAGGGCTTTTCGCGATCCTGCTGGGGGAATGGCTGCGGGGAGCTGCTCTGGCGATCCTGCTGATCGGTTTTGTCCCCTGTCTGTGTGGCGGGCTGGTTCTGTCGGTGATCCTTTGCTCCCGCAGGCGGGACAAGCCCGCTTGGCTGTGGGGTGTTTCGCTGGGATTGGCGATTCTCTTTGGGCTGATTGCGGCGGGATTGATCGCGGGTTGGATATTGATATAAAAACACCGCCTCGGCGGGACTCTTTGGAAGTCCGTCGGGGCGGTTTTTCTTTGTGGAGGAGTCGAATAGCGCGGAAGAGCTATCAGGCTTCCTCTTCCTGCTGGTTATACGGTTCCGGTCACGACCAGCGTGCTGACGCCGGGGATCACCGTCCAAGCACCCGTGGTGGGATTCTGGGTGTAGGTGGCGGCGGGGACAAGGATACCGGAGGGGGAGGTGACGAAGACACCCGTGACGGGATCATAGGTGTAATCGGTGCCCTCGACCCAGGTCGTGCCGTTGAAGGCGACGGTCAGAGCCGAGAGGATGGGATTGAAGGTGTCGGTGACGGTGGCGTTATCGGTGGCGACGACGGGGGTATTGCCGAAGTTGCGGATGACGAAGGTGTAGGTCAGCCGATCCCCCTCGGAGACGGTGGTGGGGTTCAGGGTCTTGTCAATGGTGAGAAAGGCCTCGCCCGCGGCGGTGACGGTCTCCCGCGCCACAATGGGGGTGGGGAGGCACGCGCCCGTTACGGTGGCGGTGTTGGTGATGGTGGCTCCCTCGGCGGGGGAGGCGAACTCGTTGACGCTGACCTGATAGACCAGGAAGGCGTTACTGTTGGCGGGCACCGAGATCCCCGTGATGGTCAAGGGATCCGTGGCGGTGACCACGGGATCAGCCTGACGGGCTCCGCCCACGTAGTAGGCCAGAGAGTCGGGGACGTAGGTCAGGGGCACCAGGGTGCTCCCGTTCAAAGTGTAGGCACCCAGGTCGTCGGTGACGGTCAGACCCGTAAGGGGCGTGACGCCGTCGTTGACCAGGCTGATGACGTAGGTCAGTACCCCGTCAGCCGTGTAGGTTTCCGTCAGGGCGTACTTGGTCATGGAGACCGCCTGCTGGAGCTCTCCCGTGACGACGTTGGACTGGGTCACGGTGTTCCCGTAGGAGAGGGTGGCTTGGTTGGTAAAGGTGGCCATGTTTTTCCTCCGTTAATGCGTATTGGGCATTTGCCCTGTTCCATACTATGCGGAGGAGGAAGGGGAGGTGACAGGATTCGACAGCGTTCGACGGGGAGGCCCTTGGCAGCGGGATTTTCCTTTGGGAAGTGCTTACGGTCTTTGCTCGGTCAGCCTGCGGATGAATTCGGTGATCTCACTGCCCACGCGGGTGACCTCCGCGATGAATTCCCGTGTGCTCACGCGGCTGACACCCGCGGTGACGGCGGAGATCTGGAGGAGGTAATCCCCCGAGACCACGCGGATGGAGTAGTCGGGGCCCAGATCGTGGATGACCCTTTCGATGTAGGCATCGGCGGTCTGGTTCTGCTTGGTGTAGACCACGCGGAAGCCGTCACGCACCGTGTCGGAGCCCACTCCGTCGGGGACGAGGTAGGCATCGAAGACCAGCACAAGCTCGGTCTTGGTGAAGGCCACGTAGCCCGCCAGAATGTCCATGAGGGTCTCTCGGGCCTTCTCCAAGCTGAACTTGGCTACCTCGGAGAGGGTTTCCCAGGCGAAGATGAGGTTGTAGCCGTCCAGAATCACCATGCGGCAGGCGGGTTTGGGGGGCTTGGTCTTTTGTGCCTTGGCGGGGACGTTCGCGATGCGCTTGGGCTCGGAGTACACGCGGCGCTTGATGGGGCCGAACTCCCGCAGCATGATGGCCTCCAGCTCCTCGTCGGACAGGGAGTAGCGCTTGGCCAGTCCTGTGGGACGGGGGATGACGGCGGCGGCGGTCCCGGCGGGGGTATCGGTGACGGGGCGGCTGATATTGGGCTCCAGATGCTTGTGGGCATCCACCTCCTGCCACGGGATCACCACCCCCGCGCCGTGGGAGCAGAAGACCGAATGGGGGGTGTTTTCCAGGTCGGCCTCGGGGTCGTAGCCCGTCGCCGCTATGATCTCCTCGGGGTTATGGCAGGGCTCATAGCCGTCGGAGACACAGGTCATGCGGCCGAGGCCGCGGGTGTAGGCGATGACCTCGCGGATATAGCCGTGGAGGGTGGAGACGGGGCCTCTGCCCGTTAGGGTGGCTGTGTCTTCGGTGGAGGCTTCCAGCTCGAAGGAGGTGTGGCGGTTTTGCAGATCCGTCATGGCGCGGCCCGTGTAGGAGACGGGGAGCTCCAATTGGTAGCGGTAGTAGGGCTCCAGGAGGGTACAGCCTCCCTTCATGAGTCCGTGGCGGACGGCGCGGTAGGTAGCCTCCCGGAAGTCGCCGCCCTCGGTGTGCTTCAGATGAGCCCGCCCTGCCACCAGCACCATTTTGGTATCGGTGAGGAGAGCACCCGTCCGTGTGCCGCGGTGGGCCTTTTCATAGAGGTGGGAGAGGATGAGGCGTTGCCAGTTGAGATCCAGGACGTTTTCGGGGAGATGGGTATCGAAGACCAGACCCGAGCCGGGGGGAAGGGGCTCCATGAGGAGCTGAACCTCGGCGTAGTGCCGCAGGGGCTCGAAGTGCCCTACACCCACGGTGCGGGAGGTGATGCGTTCCTTGTAGAGAATACTCCCCTCGTCCAGCTCGCAGGCCATGCCGAAGCGATCCAGAATGAGACGCTTGAGGAGATCCACCTGGATCTCACCCATGAGCCGCGCTTCAATTTGGGCCAGCTCGCTGTTCCACAGGAGGTGGAGGGAGGGCTCCTCCTCCTCCAGCTCCTTGAGCTTGGGGAAGGCGACCCGCACGTCCACGCCCTCGGGGAGGCGGATGGCGTAGGAGAGGACGGGCTCCAAGAGGGGGGTGCCGTTGTCGGATTCCATGCCCAGACCCTGCCCCACGTAGGTGGCGGACAGGCCGAGGATGGCCACGATCTCACCGGGATAGACCCGTTCCACCTGCTCGTACTTATCGCCCGAGTAGAGGCGGAGCTGGGCCACCTTTTCGGTGATACGCTTGCCCTCGGCGGAGAAGTAGACCAGCTCGTCTCGGGGGGAAAGGGAGCCTCCCGTGATCTTGGCGTAGGTCAGACGGGTGTTTCCCACCCGCGCGATCTTGTAGACCTTGGCGGAGAAGGCCTCCTCGCCGTATACGGGAGCGGGGGTGTAGCGATCCAGCGCGTCCAGCAGGAAGGCCACGCCGTCCATGCGTAGAGCGGAGCCGAAGAGGACGGGGAAGAGCCGTCTTTGGCTGACCAGTGTGGCGATGTCTCCGTCGTCGATGGCCTCGCCGGACAGAACTGTTTCCATCATATCCTCCTGCACCATGGCCAGACGGTCGTCCAGCTCGGCCTTGGTTTGCTTTTCGAAAAAGCCCACGCAGAGGGGGGACAAGGCTTTTTGCAGATCGGCCTCCATCTCCTCCTTGCGTTTGATGGCCAGATCCGTTTTGTTGACGAAGAGGAGGGTGGGGACGGCGTAGTGCTCCAGCAGCTGCCAGAGGGTGCGGGTATGGTTCTGTACGCCGTCCGGTGCGGAGACCACCAGAATGGCGTAGTCCAGAAGGGTCAGGGTGCGCTCGGCCTCGGCGGAGAAGTCCACGTGGCCGGGGGTGTCCAGCAGAATGTAGTCGCAGGCATCGGTGGAGAAGCGCGCCTGCTTGGAGAAAATGGTGATGCCTCGCTCCCGCTCCATGGGATTGGTATCCAGGTAGGTGTTGCCGTGATCTACCCGTCCCATGGTGCGGAGCTTGCCCGACACGTACAGGAGTGCCTCGGACAGGGTAGTTTTGCCGGCGTCAACGTGGGCGAGAATGCCGATGGTGAGCTTTTTCTTCATGGGAGGCCTCCTTTCGGGGAAGATGAGTGATTCTGAGAATAGTTTTTCAATTTGTTAGTGGCCATTCTGCCCCGGGGACGAGTCCATGGCTGCCCTCAGAGCGTAGGCAATGGCTCTCATGCGGGCGGGATCTGCCTTCAAGACCTTGCGGTCGTAGGACAGAAGGCCGTTGGTCTCGTCCTCCACGTCGGAGACTTGGGTGTAGACCGCGCCGCAGAGGCCCTTTGCCACGGCGGGGACGATCTCCTCCTCATAGAGCTTGATGAGGGCGTTTTCGAAGTCGGCCTGCTCCTTGAAGAAGCGGTAGCCGTAGGTGTTGACGGGGTTGAACACGTGCCCCTCGGGCTTGTAGGAGTAGCCGCCGAATTCCGAGAGAACCATGGGCTTGTCGCTGTATTTCAGCTTGACGGGCTTGAAGTAGACGTGTTCGCTGTCCACGTCGGAATCCGCGCCCTTGAACCAGCCCGAGGCGGTGTCGATGAAGCGGGTGGAGTCCAGCGTTTTGAAATGCTCGTAAGCAGCTTGGCTGTCAAACTGCCCCCAGCCCTCATTGAATATCGTCCAGTAGATAATGCAGGGATGGTTGCGGAGCTGATCGACCGTGGACTCCATGCCGTCGTAGAAGGCCTTGCGGGTAGCCTGGTGGCGGTGGAGGTGCTTGTCGTTCAGCTTTTTCAGCCCCACGGTGGGGAGGGCGGTGTCACGGATAAAGGAGTAGGTGCCGTTGTTGACCATGTCCTGCATGACCAGCATACCCAGGCGGTCGCAGTCGTAGTAGAACTGCTCGGGCTCCACCTTGATGTGCTTGCGGAGGGTGTTGAAGCCCAGGGACTTCATGGCGAGGATGTCCTGCTCGTAGCACGCGGGGGCGGCTGGGGTGTAGATGCCGTCGCTCCAGTAGCCTTGGTCGAGGAGGGCGTGGAGGAATACGGGATTGCCGTTGAGGCAGAGGCGGGGGATGCCGTCCACCTGCTTGATCTCCAGAGTGCGGAGGGCGAAGTAGGACTGTACCTTATCCTCGCCCGCTTCCA
>JAZOOM010000123.1:0-5371 GCA_045655025.1 Eubacteriales bacterium
ACAAGGCTACGCCTTGACGGATTTACGACAGTGTGATATAATAAACTCACCGATAAATAAGAATTTGACAGAGAGGTAAGAGATATGTGGATATACGAGAGTGTCACAAGACAAGAATTTGAATCAATAAAAGATATCGTAGAAAAATACATAGTGATGCTTGGCGGAAATAAAGTATCTATTGAATTGCCTTATGAACAAAGAACACGTTCGTATATAGGAAATGATTTTGTAGAAAACATTTCTACACGGCCAGCCTTTGAATATAGGGGCGAGTATTATCGAGTGGATGAAGTATGTTTTCCCGGTAAGCCATTTATTGTCATAGAATGTGGAACGTATGATGAACTTATCAACAATGTTATGGATGAAGCAGATCCTTTTCCATATGATTTGACAGAGGCTGAATTATTAAAAGAGGTAAAATATTCTTTGGGAATTGAACCATATCCTGAGAATCGTTAGAGACCGTTATTTTATTAGTTCGCAAAATTTCAATTTGTCGAGCAGCATAAATGGTGTACTTTTAGTCGTTCTTACCCCACTTTACGCACCTTTTGGTCGCTCTTTCGCATATAAAAACCGCAATTCCGATACAAAGGGATTGCGGTTTTTGTAATGATATGGTATAATATACGTATCAAACGAAAGGAGCCTCCATTATGAAATTTTCAGAACTCGATACCGCCGTACAAGAAAGCATTATTGATTTGCTGAACAATCATATTGCCTCCAGCGCCGATATTTTGAAGCAAGACCGTTGTTTAATTCCTATGCTTATGATTCCCGACACAAATCAGCTTGTCAGCCTGCAATCAAGAGATGGCTCTGTCGACGTTGATCGGGCGTACGCTGCTGTCGTTGGGAAATTGAAAAACGAGGCTTTTACATATGCTTTGTTTTCTTATAGCACACGAATCGGATTGGCGGCAGGCGGCGAAACGGATGCTTTGAAAACTTATATTTTTACACAAAATGGAATAGAGGTTTCCTTTTATACACCTTTTACGGTCAAAGGGCTTTTCAAAAAAACGATCAATGTTGAAAAGTCGATTTTGGCAGAGGTAAAAGAAAATATTTTTGATTAAAGCTTGTATCATTTTTATTGGTGAAAATGGTGGGCTGCATGAAATCTCTGCAAGCCGCCGGAAAGAGGCATGCAATAGCCGGGAATACCGATTGTTGGGGAAAATGCATATTTCTCTTGCAATACAAACGGTTTTGTGCTATAATGGATGTGGACGGGAGCGGATATGTCTCCAGGATCGCGTATCCGATCTGTTCTGCCCTACTACCCCAACGTGTGAACATCTTGTCATGGACTATAAAATCTATTAAAATTAAGGAGAACCGTTATGCTGGTAAACATGGATCTGGAAGGGAACATTCTGGGATTTGCTTATTTCGTGGAGGATGCCTGTCTGATCAAGCGTCTGGACGGGGACGGCTACGATATTACCTTGCCCATTCGCATTGACTACATGAGCAATCTGTACTACTTGATCAACAACACGCTGATCGTGGATGTCAGTGGGGCGATCGAGTACAACGACAGCTACTACTCCTACAAGGCGGGCAAGCCTTCCCGTATCGGCAGCAGCTCAATTGAGTACAACGACAGCTACTACTCCTACAAGGCAGGCAAGATCCGCAGTATCTGACCCGCGATCGCGGACAATGCTCGGGATTCTCGACGATCATTCACGACGGATAAGGAGTTCCGTTACGTCGGATATCATGGACGGTATGACTTGACATCGGAACCGCATTACGGTACAATGGAGAAGACCTCTTTGGGAAAATGAAAAATAATCAGGAGGAGAAACCGTTATGGCAATCGAGAAAAAGCGCGCTCTTTTCATGGAGCTGTTGGGCTCGAAGGAGTCCGATCAGGCCGACATCCGAACCGCTGATCTGCCGCTCAGGTACGTGGAGCTGAGCGAGGAGGTCGCCGCTCGTGTGCGGGAGCAGATGGCGGAGTATCGGGTCGTTATGCATGAATCCTACGAATACGAGTACGATGAGGACGATTATCCCACCCGAGGCAGCGATACCAAAATTTTCGAGGTGGCGGATATGGTCAGCTTGAGATCCGGCTGTTACTCCACCGACGAGGTCAGAGGTGACATCGTTCTGCGGGGCGGCACGTTTGCCGGGGTGATCCTGTACATGTACAAGAAGGGCGGAAACGGCTGGGACAACTACGACTACTGGTGGTACACCGTGATGTTCACCGACGGGAGCAGAACCAAGGACAACGTTTCCTCTTACTCCTTCTCGGGGTCTTCCTCCTCCAAGTATTACGAATACACCTATACCCTTGAGAAAAAGGGGGAGTGACTGTCCGTTTGCAGGAAGGTCATTCAGAACGCGAAAGCGCGCCGCAAGTATGCGGCGCGCTTTCGCGTATGGGGGATCGTTTAGCGATCCTTGAGGGACAGGGTATCGTCGGACAGATCCACCACGTCGGCCAGCCGCAGGAGAGCTTGCTCCAGCCGCTCCTGAATGGCGTTGCCCGCGCGGGCGAAGCCCAGCTTGGTGGCGATGAGGTGGAAGAGGCAGTTCTTGTCCACCGAGACGTTCTGGCAGATGACCTCGTACATGCCGGCGGCCAGCTCTTCCGGAGCGATGTACTTGATATCGCGGGGGGGCTGATCCGGGGCGGGAATGCGGAGCTGGAAATCCGTTTGATCCCGCAGGTACAAGAATCCGTCCAGGATCTCGATGCCGCGGTTCTGGTAGCCGCTCATGGCCTCGCGGTACTCAGCTACGACCACGCTGGAGACCTTTTCCCGATGGAAGATCTCCACCGAGCGCTTGATGAGCCATTCCTCCGAGAGGGGAGCCTCGCTCCGCAGAACACGGGCAACGGCGGCTAAGTAGGAGCGCTGGCAACGGTTGTAGGCATCCTGCAGATCCACCTCCTCGTAGAAGGGGAAGGTAGAATGCTTGACCTCGGCGGGGATATCGAAGGTGGGGATGGGGTCGTTGTGAGTGGGAAGTGCTGTGCGTCCGGAATGGCTGAGGGCCTCCTGTACGGCGTTCAGCAGGCGATCCTTTTCGATCTGATTGTTCTTGTGCCAATCCGTAGACCAGATGCGGTAGTACGTCCAGCCCATGCGCTCCAGCACCTCTTGGCGGAGGCGGTCGCGGTCACGGGTATTCTTGGCGGTGCGGTAGGCGTTGCCGTCGCATTCGATGGCCAAGGCGTAGTCCGCGCTGTTGGGGAGGCGGAGACCCAGATCAATGCGGACACCTGAGCAGCCCACGTGGGTATCCACGGCGTAGCCCTGCTCGCGGAGGAATTTGGCGATTTCCTCTTCAAAGGCGGCCTTGTAGGCTTCGTCCTCCTCGTCTGCGGGAGTCGAGATGTGCAACGTCTTGGGGCCGTTCTCGGCGTAGTTCAGATACTCCTTCAGGAGGCGGGAGCCCTCGGCCTTGGTGCGGCCCAGGTCGATGTCGGTATGGGAGAGGGAGGACACCAGCTGGACGTTCAGCTTGGCACGGGTCACGGCTACGTTGAGGCGGCGTTCTCCACCGGCTCGGTTCAGGGGGCCGAAGTTGTGGAGGAGCTTGCCCTCGCTGTCTCGGGCGTAGCCCACGCTGAAGATGATGGTGTCTCGCTCGTCACCCTGCACGGTTTCCAGGTTCTTGATGAAGAAGGGTTCCTTGCGGTCAGAGCGGAAGAAGACCTCCATATCGGGGCGGCTATGTCTGCGCTTGGACAGGAGCTTGTCGATGAGATCCTGCTGGGACACGCTGAAGGCCACCACGCCCAAACTGCGGTCGGGGAATCGGGTGAGGTTCTGATAGATGAGATCCACGATGTACTCGGCTTCCCGACGGTTGGTCTTGGTGCGGCGGTCGAAGGTGCCGTCCACGTGGTGGTAGTCTACGCCGATCCAAGGGCGGTCGGTCTGCACCGAGGGGAAGGTGACGAGGTCGCCGTCGTAGAAATTTTGGTTGGAGAAGGCAATGAGCTGCTCGTAGCGGCTGCGGTAATGCCACTTCAGGCGGATCTGGGGGAAGGCGGTGGAGCAGATGTCCAGAATGGACTCGAAGTCGGAGACGTCGCCGTTCTCTTCGTCGGCATCATCCACCTCCACGGTGGTGTTGAAGAAGTTACTGGGGGGCATCTGACGGGAGTCGCCCACCACGATGAGCTGCTCGCCGCGGTAAATGGCGCCGATGGCGTCCTGGGGGAAGATCTGGGAGGCCTCGTCGAAGACGACCACGTCGAAGCGAACGTCGGACGCGCTGAGGAAGGTGCTCACGCTGAGGGGGGACATGAGGAAGCAGGGCTTGAGAACCTGAACCAGCTCCCCGATCTCCGACAGGAGCGCGCGGATGCTCTTCTGCTTCCGTTTCTTCTCTCCCTCCCGCAAAAGGGTGGCGGTGGCACTGCCCGCGGCCAGCATATCCAGGGCGGGTCTTTCGGCGGACAGGGCGGCCTTGATGCGCGCTTGGCTGATGCTGAACTGGAACTCGTCCTTCTCCGCGAAGGTTTTGACGGTCTCGTCCTGGGCGATGCGGGTGAACTCGGCCAG
This sequence comes from Eubacteriales bacterium, assembly GCA_045655025.1. Taxonomy (GTDB): domain Bacteria; phylum Bacillota; class Clostridia; order Oscillospirales; family CAG-272; genus CAMEON01. The sequence continues at coordinate 4,548 of JAZOOM010000123.1, forward strand.
GGTGGGGTGACTGTAGATGATGCTGTCGATGTGCTGACTGTAGTAGGCGCGGCGGTAAACGTCGGAGATCTTGCGGTCGATGAGGTTGTTTTCAATGAGGTAATGGATGAAGGGGAGGGCGTTCATGCTCCGCAGCTTCTGCAGCAGGTCGTAGAAGCGGCACCAGTTTTCCAAGCCCTCCATGGCGGCGGGGCAGGCGTTGCACTTGTCCACCAGCTCCCGCAGGGTGGCGGCGTGGAAATTCCAGTACGCGGGGTCAAAGGTATCGGCCAGGGCATCCAAGGTGGGCTTGCTGTCGTTCAGCAGAGCGGAGATCTTGCTGATCTCGTCTGCCATGCGGACGCGGTTTTGGCGGTGGGTGATGGGGGAGAAGGTGGGGAGGATACCCAGGTCTCCCACGGTATTCAGCTCCTGTCCCAGCCGCTCCAGATCCGCCGTGATGGTATCCCACTCGCTGTCCACGCCCACGTAGGCAGGGCCCAGCACCGCCTCCATCCGAGGGGCAAGGGCATTGAATTCGGCCAGCTTGGTCTGATAGCTTTGCAGAATATGGGTGACGCGGACGGCCTCGGCGTAGGAAATCCGCTTTCCATAGGCGCGGCAGAGGTTGACGTCCCGCAGAATTTTGCGGTAGTCTCCGTTGAACAGGCGGGAGAAAACGCTCTCGAATCGGCGGGTCAGCTGCTTGTAGAGATCCGCGCCGTCCAGCTCGTACAGCTCGGGGGAATACTCGGCGTTCAGAATTTGACGGAAGGCTATGATCTCCTGTGCCAGGGGGATCATGATGGCCAGTGTGGCTCGCGCGTCACGAATGGTTTCCTCCG
>JAZOOM010000124.1:0-14154 GCA_045655025.1 Eubacteriales bacterium
ACACTTTTTAAAAGTTTTGGGGATTCTTAAGGGCCTCGCGATATTTGCCGAAGGCAAATTCGCCCCGAGCGAAAGCGAGGAGGTTTTCAAAAGTCCCTTAAGCGGGTGCAGGGCAGAGCCCTGCCGTGCCCCCAACGCACCGATAAACCCAAATTTGAACATTTGTAATCACCTATTTTTTCACTTCGAAAGGAGACCGTCATGAGCAAGCTTTACCCCATCACCTACTGGTACGGCATCCGCCCCGAATTCCTCTCCAAGGAACGCTTGATCGAGGCTAAGGAGGCCGGTTTCACCATCATCGAATGCAGCTACGGCACCGAGACCAACAAGAAGGTTCTGAAATGGTGCGAGGAGCTGGGGCTGAAGGCCAACGTGGGCGACCCCCGCATCCATAAGGCTCTCGCCGCCGAGGAGGGCTGGGAGCAGGCGTTGGACGAGATGATCGCCGAGTACGCCGAGTACCCCGCCGTCAACCGCTTCTTCATCAAGGACGAGCCTCTGGACGACTACTTCCCCACCCTTGGCCGCGTGGCTGACTACCTCAACACCCATGACCCCGCCCACGGGGAGTACATCAACCTCCTGCCCATCCACGCTGTTCCCCCCGCCGAGGGCGAAGACTTCCCCACCCGCTACCAGCGCCACATCGACGGCTATTTCGATACCGTCCACCCCACCGTCCTGTCCTACGACCACTACAACCTCAAGATGGCGGCGGTAGACTCTCTGGAGGGCAAGACCCCTGCCCGGGTCAGCGCCGAGAACATAGCCCGCAACGGTTGGGAGGGCAAGCTCTTTGCCGAGTACACCGAGCCCTACTACTACGACAATCTGGAAATCATCCGCGAGAACGCCATGAAGCGGGGTGTGCCGTGGATGGATATCATCCTCCTGGTGGAGCATTGGCACTACCGCTGGCCCACAGCGGCCGAGGTGCGCTGGGAAGCCATGACCGCCCTGGCCTACGGCTCCACCCTGATCTCCTACTTCACCTACTGGACCCCCGGCACCGCCCACACCGAGCCGTGGTCGTATCACAACGGCATCATTCTGTCCGATGGTACACGCGGCGAGAAATACGAGATCGTCAAGGCTATTAACGCAGATCTCCAGACTCTCTACGCGGGCATCTGCGGGGAGCGCATCGAAGATGCCGAGATGATCTCCGAGGCCGTCTTCCACGTAGGCGGCGACCCCGACGTGCTGACTAAGCCCTTCGCGGGCTACGGAAAGTACCCCTCCATTGATGGCGGCAATCTGGTTGCGGGCTTCTTTGCGGGGGATAAGTGCATGGTGGTCAATAAGGACTTCAAGAACCCCGTAACCGTCACCGTACAGGCCGAGGGCAGCACGGAAAAGCTGAACAAGACCACCGGTGCGTGGGAGGCTTGCGACGGCACCTTCACCATCGCGGCGGGAGACGGAGAGCTTCTGCGGGTGGTTTGAGCCCAACCATAATGAAAAGGCGATATCCGCGCGGGTATCGCCTTTTGTTTGGAATGTTTTTCAATCAGGCAACTTCCACTTCGCGGATCTTGCCGTTACGATTGTAAGCGCCATCGAAAATATAGGTTGTTTCGTATTTGCCGATCCGACGGAGCAGAGCATCGCGGTCAATGGGACGGCATTCCTCAGAGCCGCTCTCAATAATGAAGTAGGCATCATCCGAATACCCCTTGTAGTACGACCACGTGACCCGCACGACGCCGATCACACCGTTTTCGGTCTTGGCGTACCAGCCGAAAATGCCGTAGCTGGACAGCTTCAGCTTTGCATAATTGCGGATATGCGGCGGCGTGATCTCTCCAGCTTCATAAGCAGTTGCCACTGCCGTAAGAGCGGAGGACAAGTCGGGCAGATCGTTCATGTCCTGCTCCTCAAAGCGCGCCGTTGTCCATTCATAGCTATCCGACAATACATGGATATACTCATTGGTGGCAAAGCCGTTGACGTAGCGCACGACGCGGAGCTGCACCTCGGGTGAGTGCGAGAGGGTGGTTGATGAGAATGTGGGGATATAGTACCCGTTGTCAAAGGATCGTGCATAGGCGATCATATCCGCCGATTCCGCCGACACGTCCTCCAGCAAATGCACGTACCGCCCTTTGTGCCGCTCATCATTCCGCAAATACAGCTCGGCAGCTGACAGGGTAGTGATCCCATGGGCATTCTCCGTAACGAGTTTCCACAGCTCGTTGGCATTCCAAAGCCGTTGATCGAATACGCCCAGGTCGTTATAGGCCAACATTTGCTCTCCTAATTCGTCATACTTGTACACATGGTAGCCGAAGATCACGAGACTGAACTGCTCTGCCGCCCCTTGGGTCTTATTGTACATGACTCCGTATTCGTAGGTAATCTGCGCCATATCCCGTATCACAAAGCAGTCAAACTGCGAAAAATCCGTCATGAACTCCACAGGAACGAGGTAGTAAAATTCCGTGGTCATTTTACCACCCTGCAAGAGCTTTTGGGTTTTCATCCGCAAAAGGCGGTATTCCTGTTGCTTCCAATCGTCGAAAAACGTGTAGGTGTCGGGCAAAACCTCGATCAGCTCGGCCTTTACCGTCAAGCCGGTGGTGATGGCCTCCGCCGCGCTGCCCGATCCTCCCACGCTGGCCTTGCTTCCGTAGTACCGGGGAGCGCCCGAGGCGGATTGCGTATTGACAATGGGGATCACGGGGGTCAGGCCTTGCAGGCGGGAGAATAGCCTGACGCCTCCCAGCACCACCGCCAACGCCGCCGCCACAGCCCCCACGCGCATCCAAATCCGTTGTGCCTTGGAACGCCCCGCCCGCTTCCGCAAGCGGTTGTCCATAGCCACGAACCGTTCCACCACGTCGGGCTCCATACGGCTGACGGCATCCAGAAATTCATTCTCCTTCATAGAACGCAGCCCTCCTTTTCCAGCTTTTCCCGCAATCCTCGCTTAATGGCGGCGATCTCCTTGTGTACGGTGGATTCACTGCACCCCAGCCGCCCCGCGATCTCGGCTATGGGGCGCGCCGTGTAGTAGCGGCTCATGAAAATATACATCCGCCGATCCGACAGGGAGCGGACGTACTCGCTGATGATCCGCCCCAGCTCACGGGCGCTCTCCTCGGCTTCATCCCCTCCGTCGGACAGGAATTCCTCCACCTCCGAGAGAGAGACCGTCAGCTCGGAATCCACTCGCTTCTGCCGCTTGCGAGTCTTATAGCAGTCGATGGCCGTCCGCCGCATGATGGTGGCCAAAAAGGCCTGCAACGCCGTGGGTCTCGCGGGGGGCATGGCGTTCCACGCATCGAGGTAGGTGTCGTTGAGGCACTCCTCACAGTCCTGCGCATCCCGCAAAATATTATGCGCCACCGACAGAAGAAACGCTCCGTACTTGGTATCTGTCTCCTTGATGGCTCGCTCGTCCCGCGACCAGTACAGATCCATGATCTCGCTGTCGCGCAAGACCTCTGTGCTTGATTGACGCTCCATAGCGCACCTCCTTTTCCGATCGGATCATAGGATCCTTCATACATACAGTCGACAGAACTCCGAAAAACTGTAAACGTTTTTTTCATTATACCACATTATTTCTCAGTTCGCAAAGAAAAGCGGCAAAATCCCGAGTGAAGGGTTTGCCGTGCGGGATTTGATCCCGGTTTCACCGCCATAGCAGTCACACGGAAAGGATCCCCTCCCACGCGAAAAGACCGTCCACACCATAGTGAACGGTCTTTTCATACACAGATGGAATATAGGGCAACGGGTGAAACGACTCAATCGGCGGCCTCCCGACGCTTCCGGGGAGCGCGGCGGTTCGCCATAGCCATCTTATACAGCTCCTCGGTAGCCAGTCGGGTCTTGGCTACGGGGCAGATGCCGTTCCCCGTATCCTTGGGGAAGCAGTAGTAGAGGCAATCGCGGTCTCCGATACCGATCACGTCTCCGATGCAGTACCAGTAGAAATCCGCGTTGAGGGTATAGGATTGGATGGGCTTTTGTTCGTAGAAAAGCTTGCCGTTACAGCCCGTCAGGCGGAAGCCCTCGGCGCTGTGTGTCAGCCAGCCGTCGCCCACCATGTAGACTCCCTTGTAGTCCACCATGAGTCCCAAGGAAACGGGAGTATCCAGACGGTAGGTGCCCGCTTGGATCTCCTTCAGAACCTCGGCCCGCTCCCAATCATACCAATCGGGAATATGGGGGTACTCGGTGATGCCGTCGGAGGCCTCCAAACGCCCCAGCTCGTTGAGGTACCAGGACTTGCCGCAGGCGTGGCAGGTCAGATGGGTTCCCTTGCCCTCCATACGTCCCTCCTCCCCGCAGGCGGGGCACTTGTAGAGGATGCGGTGGAGGCCGTCGGCACGGAAGGACTCGGTGATACGGGTACCCGTTTCGTACTGGAGAGCCAGATTATCGAAGGTAAAGGCATCTTGGAGCACCCGATCCAGCTCCTCGACGGACAGGGCGGACACCTGCTCACGGGTCAACAGCGTTTTCATATCCGCCGACACCTTGACCTTGCGGTTCTGCAAGCCATTGTACAGGGGATCGCGGGCGAATGCCCCCTTGGTGGTGATCATGAGGACGGGGCAGTCCAGCATTTTCAGGAAACCGCCCAAGCCCGAGGGCAGGAGGGTGGCGCGGCCATCAAAGGAGTAGCCCGCCTCGGGGTACATGAGCACCGAGGTCTTCTTCTCCTTGATCATGTACTTGATGTCGCGGATGAGGCTCAGATCGGTGACGAATTTCTTGGTGGGGATGCATCCCAGCAGGCGCATGAGCAGACCCTTGCCCACCATGGCGTCGGTGGTGCACACGATGCCGTAGGGCTTGGGATACAGCATACCCGAGGCCATTTTCAGATCCACGAAGCTGGAATGGTTCATGAGGATCAAAGCGGGCTCACGGGGCTCGCTTTTCTTGTCGCGGGTATAGGTGAACCGAGTGGCCCAAAGGTCGGGGGTAGAGGCGATGCGCATAATGGTGCGGAACAGGAGGGTAGGCTTCCAAGGCTTCTTATGCTTGGGTCGGGGGAGGGCCATGACTTCCTCATAGCTCTTTTTCATGGTTTTGATCTTCATCCCGATGGCTCCTATCTGAAGGAATCCCCCACGGGTATGGGATGCCCGGGGATATCCTTTAGTTCATATTGAATTAATATTCGATTTATTATACCATGATTCTTCCGCCTTGTCAAGAGCGGAAGTGGTGAGAGACGAGAATCTTCCGAAAATATTTTATGCGATTGGTTTTCAAATTGCTGTTTTCGGGAGCGGCAAGCCGACAAACCCAAATTTGCAAAATTCCCACATCCTTTCTCGTCTACGTTTCCAAACAAAGGACGACATGGTTCAGAACTTGCGCCGGAATCATGTCGTCCTTTGGGGTTTGTGGAAAAATCTTAACTTCCCTTTTCAACGTCTATGCGGCTCAAACGGTGCTCTTGCGGTGAACCTTTTGCTTTGGAAAAAGCATGATCGCATAGACAAATCAATCAACGGCGGGATCTTCGTCCCCGTTTTTTCGACAGGCACAGGGCGCATCCTGCCGCCATAAGGGGGATCACGGCGGATACCGTCGAGCGGCAGCCCTTCTTGTCGGAGGCGGTCGTCTCGCCGTCGGTAACGGCGGAGGTAGATTCAGTGGACGTATCCGCGGGCTCGGTGGGGGCGGCGGTTTCACTGTCCACGGTTACAGACTCGGTCTCGGTCTCTTGCTCCTGCTCCAGCCAATCGTAGGTGGGCAGAGGATCATCCGTAAAGTCACCGCCCTGAACCGTCCACTTGCGCTGACTGTACACCGTCTCGCCGTCAAGCTCGTAGGAGGCGGTGACGGTGAGGACGTTCCTGTTCTTGCAGTAGTCGCGGAAGGCGGGAACTTCGATCATCAGTGTCTCGGTCGAAAGTCCCTTGTTATCCGCCGAGAAGGCATCCACGCTCATGGTGATCCGCTCGGCGTAGAGCACCGTGTCCCCGCTCATGATCTTGAGGGTCACGGGCAGGTCGGTGACAGCCTTACCGGTATCGTTCACCAGAACGATGGGCAGGCGAAGCTTATCGCCGCGCTTGACCTCCTCGGTGTACTCGTCGATGACGATACCCAGATCCGCAAATGCGTTCTTCAGAAGCTCCTTGGTGTAGGGGCGGATCTGCAAGGACTCGGCAGTAGAGACGTCGGGGGACAGGATATCCGAGGTCACACCCTGGGCGCTCGGGAAGGAGGAGCCCAGACCGCAGAAGAACAGGAGTCCCACGTAGGCGCGCTCGGTGCGGAAGGCCTCCATCTGGGCGGCCATGAGCTCGGCGTAGTAGGCAAGTCTTTCCTCGTTGGTGGCGCCGGGCAGGGCGTTGTGCCAGGTTCCCGCCGTACCGCTCATGGCGGCTCCCTCACGGTTGATCCAGTACTCGCCGTGCTCGTTGATGAGGTAGGGATGGTTGGGATACTGATCGTAGGTCCAGCCGATATCGGCGGTGGTGACGATGGGCTTGGACACGTTCATATTGCCCAGACCGCTGATGCCCTGTTGCCCTATGATATAAGGATGGCATTCCACGGGATCGTTCTCCCCCACGGGAGGCCGCCAGCCGTTGTCCCAAGGCCGCTTCTGGAGGTCGTACTCACGTCCGCGGCGGATGACCTCGTCGGTAAAGGTCGCGCCCGCAGACTCGTTCTGGGCATCAAACACGATCAAAGAGGGGTGGTTGGCGCGGGCATCGATCCACGCGTAGATCTCGGGCATGATGGTGTTGATGGTGCATCCATCGTTGTCGCCCCAGATGGCGTACTCGTCGAAGATCATCAGTCCCATCTCGTCGGCGATCTCAAACCACTTGCTGTTGGCGTGACCCAGATGGGTGCGGAAGCAGACCCAGTTGATATCCTTGTACTCGCTGTACAGCTTACGGATCCAGTCCTCCTGCCACGGGGTGGTGCCGCAGAGGGGGTCGTCGAAGTAGCGCTCAATGGCCACGTTGGTGCCGAAGAGGTAGAAGATCTCTCCGTTGAGGCGGGCGTACTTGGTGACGGGATCGAAATCAAAGGTACGCATACCGAAGCGGGTGGTGTAGGTGTCGCCGCTGGTCTTGACCTCGATGCGGTACAGGAAGGGGGAGTCGGGAGACCAGCACTTGTCCTTCGTCCAGTTCTCCAAGGCTACGGCATCCACGGTGAAGGTGGCGGTGCCGTCCTTGTTGACCTTCACGCCCTTCTGGGTGAACTCACCCACCTTGACCTCGGTCTGCTTGGCCACGCCGTTCTCAAAGACACCCAGCTCATAGATGGAGATGGTCACATCGGAGGTCACGGCCTTGTCGGAGCGGTTGTTGAGGGTCACCTGCACCTGCACCGTACCCTTGTCGAGGTTGGGGTTGGTCTGGACAGACTGCACCTCGGGGGATGCGTTGAAGATGAGGAATACGGAGTCGGTGATACCCGGCTCGTCCTCGGTGGATTCCCCGTCGTAGAGCACGTGAGCCACGGTCTTGGAATCGCTGAACTGGATGGACCAAGCCCCCAGCATGATGACGATCTCGTTCTCTCCCTTCTTCAGGAAGGAGGTGATATCGGTGTAGGAGTGGGAGTAGTTGTACTCGTAGCTGCCCGCGTACTTGCCGTTGACGTAGATATGGCGGCCGTACTGGGCGGAGCCGATGCACAGGAGCACCTGCTCGGTGGGGGCTTCGTTCAGCGTCACGGTCTTCTTGTACCACGTCATGGTGCCGCTGTACTCACCCAGATCGTAGGCGGCGGAATGCCACAGGCCGGGAACGGGGATGGAGTTGACGAAATCCACGTCGGCGGGCACGGTATTCGGTACCGCCCACGTCTCGGTGACGCGCTTGGTTCCAACGGCCCACGTGCCGTCCAGAGAGACGGTCAGGCGCTCACCCTTCTCGGGCAGAGAGTCCACCGTCACGGTTTCGGGATCGGGAGCGAAGTTAACGGCGACATAGTCCAGCCACAGCTCGCCCTCGGTGACCGTCAGGGTGACTTCCTCACCCGCCTTGTAGGTCTCGGTGCGCATACCCGCCCCCGCAAAGGTGCGGAGCAGGGTGGCGGAAAGCTCGGTCTCGCCCAGAGTCGTGCTTCCCTTCTTAAAGGCGACCTTAGCGTCCGCCTCGGCGCGGTAGGACAGGCTCAACACGTTGTAGGTCTCGCTGACGGCGGGAACCTTGAAGGTCACGCTCTGGCCCTTGGTCAGCTTGACACTCTTGGCGTAGGTGGCCATGAGATCGTCCTCAGCCTTGGTGGACAGGGCGACGGCGGTGACGGCATTGGCAGGGGCATCGGCAACCGTGCCGGCGGTCTCGGTGGTCAGCCACAGGCGATCCAGATTCACATCCACGTTGGGACGGATCTTGATATCCGAGCCCTCGGGGATGTAGACCATGGGGGACACGGCGATGTAGGAGGAATTCATGTCCCAGGAGTTGGAGGTAGAGAAAGGAATGAGCCCCGCCTCGTGGAACTGGGTCTCCCACGGGTAGCGGATGTAGAGATTCATGTTGTTGGTGTGAGGAGAGGCGTAGGCGATGTGGATGCAGTTGGCCTCCGCCACGTTCTCGAACACGAAGTATTTGCCTCCCGTACTGCCTGCAACCGCCTTGTTCGAGGCGTTGGCATCGGCGAGACGGGTGACGGCTATAGAGGTCTTGCCGTCAGACGCAAAGACCAGCGCGTCCTCGCACTCAAAGTTGGAGCCGGGGGCAGTGGCAAATTCTGCGGCGAAGACCGCCTCGCCGTCGGCGGTGAAGATATACTTTCCTTCCTTCACGTCAGACGTCACATCCTTTCCGTTTTTCGTCAGCTTGAGGAGGGAGCCACCCGTCAGGGGGGTGACCGTCACCGTCACCTGCGTTCCCTCGGGTACAAGCCCCTCGTGGGAGAGCTTCAGGCTACCGTTGCGGGTCTCCTCGGTGAGGATGCGGTGGTACGCCCCGCTATTGTCCACGGAGGAAACCGTACCGTACACCTCCAGATCCCACATGGAGAAGCCGTACTGGGGCAGAGCGCGGGTCACCTCGCGGATGCGGAGGAATCGACCCATGCCCGAAACGGCGGTCTCATTCCAGCCCGCGGCGGCGCCCTCCACCTTTTTCAGCTGGGTGTAGGTGCTACCGTCCTTGGAGATCTCCAGCACGTAGGCCGAGGGATGGGCGGCCTCCCAGTTGATGCGGACGCGTGACAGGTCATAGTTGTTCCCCAGATCCAGAACGTACCACGTATCGTGGGCGCAAGCGCCTCCCGCCGCAAAGCGCGAGGAGCTGTTCCCGTCCAGCGCGTGGGCAGGGGACAGGGCGCCCGACTCCTGATGGCAGGAGATGGCGGTCTTGCCGCGGGCAATATCCCCCTCAGCGGCAGACACGGGCAGAACGGGGAGGATCACCCCCGTAAGCATCAGCGCACAAAGCAACCACGCCACGGCGCGGCGGAAACGGTTTCCATTCAAAAGTCTCAACATTATGATCGTCTCCTTTCGGGTACTATACTTTCATTATACCACATCCCCCGCCGCTTGTAAAGGGATTGTGTACAAGATTTTCACCTCGTTTGAAACTTTTTTGAGCAAAACGCAGAGAAATTTGCCCGAAGGGATTGACGGAAGGCGTTTTTTTTGGTATCATTTTAGAGAAGAAATGAAATGACGAATTGGGGTTTATCGGGCCGAAGGCCCGTTACGCCCGAAGGGCATCTCACGCCGCAAGGCATATCGTGTGCGAAGCACATATCGCGCCGCAGGCATCTCGTTCACCGTAAAAATGATTAAGCTTTTTGCTTTTTAGCGAGATACCCCTTCGGGGTGCGATATGCCTTGCGGCACGATATACCGCTCGGGGTGAAACCCTCGCGGTACGATATGCGCCCTTACGGGCGCGTGAATCTCCACGACGACCCCAAATTTGAAATCCCCCTCTCTAAAAGAAAGGAGCCCCCATGAAACTCAAAGCCACTCAACAATTCCACTCCACCCCCATCAGCGAAAAGCTCGCCTCCAACTTCATCGAGCTGGGCTACGGCCTGCAGGTGGAGGGCATGATGGCGGAAATGTTCTTCAACCGCAGCTTCGAGCCCTTCTACCCCTACCGCATGATCAACAAGCTCTGGTACGATCTTCTGGAGGACGAAAACGACCACTCCTCCCGCTGCGAGACCGACTGGCGGGTGTTCGACTGGTACCATTCGGGCTACGAGCATAACGCGTGGTTCGCCTTCCCCGGCGTAGCGGGGCATCAGCTCATTGAGGACGACTCCACCTTTGTCATTGAGCAGTCCCCCACCGCCGACGTCCGCATTAGCTACTGCGACGACGCCTGCCACGGAAAAACCGCCATGAAGGTGGAAAACAACAGCGATTCCCTCGGCGGTCTTGCCCAGGACGGCAAGCATTGCTTCCCTGCCGTGACCTATACCTTCAAGGGTAAGATCAAGAAAGTCTCGGGCAGTGCGTGGCTGACGGTGGCTATTTACAAGGAAGGAACCGTGGAGGATCCCGTGGTGACCTGCGCTCTTTGCGAGGTCGGCACCGACTACACCGACGTGAAAGCCGCCTTTGAGGTACCCGCCGAGGGCCGCTACACCTTCGCCCTCCTTCTGCCTCCCCACACCTCCGTCATCTGCGACGACTTCACCCTCACCCCCTCGGATGCCGTCCGCGGCTTCAAAAAGAGCGCCGTGGAGGCAGGCAAATACGTCTCCCCCAAGGTCATCCGCTGGCCGGGCGGCTGTTTTGCTTCCTTCTATAATTGGCGTGACGGCGTAGGCGACTACCGCCCGCCCATGTACTCCTACTTCTGGGGCGGCTACCAGTACAACGACATCGGCACCGACGAGTTGGCCACCTACGCCGAGGCCGTGGGGGCGGAGTCCATGATCTGCGTCAATATGTTCCACCCCTTCAAGCGGTTCTTCGACTACGTTCCCCCCGAGTCCCTGCAGGGTGATCCCAACGACAAGACCCTCTACGCCGCTCCCCACGGCCGCGACCTGCCCCACTTCATGGACAAGGAGCAGGGTGCCAAAGAGGCCGCCGCGTGGGTGGAATACTGCAACGGCGACGAGACCACCGAGGGTGGCCGCGCCCGCATCGCCAACGGCAGAGTCAAGCCCTACAATATCAAGTATTGGGAGATGGACAACGAGATGCACCGCTGGTTCACCGACGAGGAGTACGCCGAGGCCTGCGTGCTGTACTCCCGCACCATGAAGGCCGTCGATCCGACAATCAAGATCGGCATGATCTCCTACTGCTCCTCTCTTGAGAACCTTGCCCGCATGGTGGAGATCGCGGGCATGGATATCGACTTCCTCGCAGACCGCGGCTTTGAGGAGCGCGACCTCCGGAACAAGCTGGCCATCCTCCACAAGTTCAACGAGGCTCACGGCACGTCCATCCGCTACTGCAACACCGAGTGGCTCCCCCTCAACGGCGCCGACGTGTACAACATGGTTCCCCGCTCCGAGACGAGACAGAACAAGTGCTTCATGTTCTCCAAATGGTCGTACGCGCTGGACGCCGCCGCCACCCTCATGATGTGGCAACGCTACGGACAGGACATCGACTTCATCAACTTCAACAACCTCGCCAACACCCACTCCCAGTCCGCCATCGAGACCCCCAAGGAGGGGGCGTACGTCACCTCGGCGGGCATGATGCTCCACCGCTTCGCCACAACCGAGGCCTATCAGACGTTGGTGCTGGAGGACTACCACGCCAAGCGCACCGATCCTGTCCAGGTCCAGCTCTCGGTCAACAAGAACGGCACCGCCCTGGTGCTGAATCTGCTGAATCGCACCGAGGAGGACGGCGAGGTGGAGATCGACCTGACCGCCTTTGCGGTGGCCGAGGGCGAGGCGCGGGGCGTGCTACTCTCGGCGGATAGCCTGCTGTCCATGAATACCCTCCTTGATCAGCAGGTGGCTGAGCGTCCCGACACCGTTGCGGTGAAGAACGGCTGTGTCAAGACTACCGTCAAGCGGTTGTCCTTCGGGGAATATATCATCCCCCTGACCAAGTGAAGGAGAATACCATGAAGCCTTACGTCAACCCCATCATCCCCAACTCCCCCACCGCCACCACCTGGGATCCCTACGTCCTCCGCTACGGTGGCTACTACTACCATTGCTACTCCAACAAGCAGGGCGTGTTCATCTCCCGCTCCGAGACCCTCTGGGGCATCGGTGAGGGGGAGGCCACCATGGTCTACGACTGCACCGTCGAGGGCGCTATCACCGACTGGTTCGCCCCCGAGCTGCACCGCGTCGACGGCAAGTGGTACATCTACGCCTCCCCCGATTACGGTAACTTCCTCCACGTCATGACGGTACTGGAGGGGGAGGGGGACACCCCCATCTGCGCCTACGAGAACCGCGGCATGATGGGCGGCATCGAAAACAAGTGGAATCTGGACGGCACCATTTTGTGGCATGAGGACAGGCTCTACTTCGTCTGGTCGGACTGCGCCCATATGTACATAGCCGCCATGACCGATCCCTGCACCGTCAAGGAGCCCATCGCGTTGCTGACCACTCCCGAGCTACCCTTCGAGACCCGCGTCGGGTGTGTGACCGAGGGTCCCGCCGTCCTGTACAGAAACGGCCTCATCCACATCGTCTACTCCGCCAACGACAGCAAGTACGATGACTACTGTCTGGGACTGCTCACCTTCGCGGGCGGCGATATTCTCAACCCCGCCAGCTGGCAGAAATCCCCCGAGGCCATCTTCGCCCAAACCGCCGACATCCACGGCCCCGGCCATTGCTCCTTCACCACCGTCACCGAGGGTGACAAGGAAGTGGACTACATCGTCTACCACGCCAACCGCGTCTCCGGCTCGGGCTGGAGCGGGCGGGAGGTGTTCATCCAGCCCATTGAGTGGGACGAAAAGGGATATCCCGTATTGGGGAAGCCTATGTTTTAACATAGACATCCCCCCGGAACGGCATAGAATGCAAAATGCAAAATGAAGGAATCCTTTCGCTTCCGCGAAAGCAAATTTCATGGTAACTCCATGTGAACCGATACCCGAAAAGCAACTGTCCCCCCCCAAAAAAGCCAAACCTTTCCTTTGGATTTATCCCGTCGTTCTCCCGTTCTTGATTTTGCATTTTGCATTTTGCATTTTGCATTTCAAGTCATTTCCCCTCATTCAATTCACCATGAAAGGAACCACCACCATGTCCACCTACCCTATCGGATTCTGGAACTACCCCAACGTTGAAACCACCCCCGTCGCCGATGTCGCCCGCTGGGACAACTGCGGCATCACCTGCAACCAGACCCCTACCTTCAGCTCCCGCCACCACGACCCCGCCCGCATGACCGCCTTTCTGGACGAGATGCACAAGCACGGCATGAAGGCCTTCGTCTGTGTCAACGACCTGCAATTCCGCCGCTTTACCGATGACCCCGATGCCTTCCGCGCCGAGTACGAGCGGGCCTACGCCGACTTCGGCCATCATCCCGCCACCCTTGGCTTCTTCATCGGTGACGAGCCCCTCCACCCCGCCGAGTTCAAGGCCTGCGTGAGAGCGTACCAAATCATGCGGGAGGTCTCCCCCGAGCTGACCCCTCTGCTCAACTTCAACCCCTACTGGTTAGGGATCGAGACCGACTTTCTCGGCGGTCAGAGGTTTGAGGACTGGCTGGACAACTTCATCGACGCCTCTGGATGTCCCCTCATCTGCTACGACTGCTACTGGCAGATGAACCCCGAGGAGGAAGGCACCAACTCCTACTTCCTCAACCTCAACAAGTACACCTCCGCAGGCAAGCGCAAGGGGGTCAAGGTCTGGAACACCCTTTTGTCGGTGGGTCACTTCCGCTACCGCGTCCCCTCGGAGGACGACCTGCGTTGGCAGCTCTCCACCACCGTGGCCAGCGGCTGTGACGGTATTCTGTGGTTCTACTACTACGGCCAAAACAACGGCAACAACTACCGCGGCGCGCCCATCGACGAGCTGGGTGAAGAGTCCGAGACCTACACCCGTATGCGCCGCGTGCAGAAGATCTTCCACCGCCGCTACGGCGAGATGATCACCCGCCTCAGTCACGGCAAGACCTGGCACTTCCAGAAGGCCTACGGTGATTATCCGCTCTACATGACCTACGAAATCCCTCGCCTCCGCAAAATGGAGAGCGCCCACGGCATTCCCGGTATCGTCAGCACCTTCTACGGC
>JAZOOM010000125.1:0-3439 GCA_045655025.1 Eubacteriales bacterium
TTCACGGGAGGCTTCACCACCGACTTCACCGGCTTCTACGCCGTTGTGGACGGAGAGGACGTCATGAGTACGGCAAGCAACTTCCAAGTCAAGGAGGATAACCCGCTGAAGGTGGAGGTCAAGTACGTCTTTGCCTCTCCCACCGATGAAGGGAAGGACTACAGCGTCAAGGTCGTGCCCAACTCCGTTAAGGACAAGGACTTCGACTTCACCCTGAACGGGGACAAGTATTCCTTCCAGTCCGAAAAGGACCTCACGGCGGGCTTTACCATCAAGCGGGATGGTAGCTCCTTCACCATCGCGCCCAAGGGTAACCTGACCAAGATCCTCTCGTCCGTGTATCCCGAGGATACCGTTGAGGACTGCGCAGACAAGGCGTATGAGAATATGTTCACGCTTGTTGTCACGTCCTACAACGGGGAAGCCGAGATCCGGGTGAACTTCACCGTGATCGAGGAGATCCAAGGTGTTATTCTGGACAAGGAGGTGATCGAGTTTTGATCCATGCGGGAGCAGTAAAAACACCGCTGCTCCGCGTGGCCGCCGTGGTGATGGTGCTGGTGACTCTCTTGGGGGTCTTCAGCACCACCGCCTACGCGGCAGGTAACGGCAGCAGCTTCGACAATACCAAGGTTCTGGACGACCTCCTGCCCGCCACGGTGGGAGGTAAACCTTTCGATATCCGGGACTACCCCTTCGATGAAAACGGGGAGGTACAGGTCATCAGCTTTATTGAATATTGTTATTCCTACAAGGCCAATCAACGGGACAATTACGGGCTGTACGTGTATATCTACAACCCCAAGGGTCTCAATCTTTCCACCGACAGCAAGCGCAACAAGATCCAGATGGCGACTTCGTATAACAAGGACGGAAATCCTTCGGCTTATGAGAAGTTCAGTCTGGAATTTTGCAGTAAGGTGGAGTCCGGGGATTACAAGAACCTTTTCTATAAGTACAAGGTAGTAGACCGAAAAATAAATGGCACTACCTTCGACCAACGTGTCAACAGCAACGAACGACGCTATGATATTTCGGGTATTGAATTGGCGGTTCACGGCTCTGGGACCGCCACCGAGTATCATGTGGGTACTACTTACCGCTTCACCGGCTACGCAGCAGGGTACGGGCAGAACTCCAATGAGGAAAGCACCCTTCGTTGCGAGATCGAGAAGCTGGAGACCATATCCCTCTCGGTCAAGCACACCTTTTACCGTTCTGAGACCTCGACACTAGGCGCGGGACATCAGAATCAGCTCGACACCGTGTACTTCACCGTACCCAAGAGTTACATCGAGGAATACGGCAAGCTCCAACGCATCAAGGCCGAGTGGTATGAGTACAAGACCAAGGACATTCTGGTAACGAGCAACGCGGCATTCTATGCGGCGGCAAAGCCCTACGTAGGTGTACCTTTGGGTAGCACCCCGAACCAATACGGTCAATATGAGTATTTGGACGATATTGGCTACAGCCTCGGTATCGGTGCCGGCAAGGCGGGAGATATGTACGTGGCTCAATGGGGCTGGAACCTCGGGACAGGCTATTTCCATTCGCCTACCAACGTTCTGTACTATATGTTCTACGTGAGCGATATCGAGGAATACGACCCGTATGCCAAGAAGGTAACCTCCAGCGGTGTGGAAAGCAACGAGCTTTACGAATACATCCGCAATTACAGCAAGACCTTTGTGGACGGAAGGTTGCCCATCAAGAACGGCACCATCAGCGCGGATTTGTTCGAAGCCGACATTGACGATAGCCGAAAGATGAACAACGCCAGCGGAAAGATCCAAAAGGGCTACTCCTTCTACGACTTCGATGCCGATCTGGACACCCAGGTTTTGTCCGCATGGTCGGAGAATGACCCGAGCTTCTGGGATAACTGGAAGCACTTCGGTCTTGGAGCAGCCTTTACGGGCGGACCCGATGAAGAAAGCCGTGTGGTGGCTCCCATACAGATCCTCCAGGCCGACGATATGGAGGGGAGTAACGCCGCCATTTCCGAACATCTTTTGGTAAACACCAAGGACGTGGCCTCTATTCGGGAAACCTATGCCAAGGCCACCTCCAACGACGAGGTGGTGGTACTGTTCCGCTTTGCCACCAGTGACTACTACTCCCAGGCGGCTACCATCATTGAACCCGGTGCGGGCTTCCTTGGGGCGGACAAGAAGTATGAGAATCAGGCGTACATCGCCAGCGAAAGTGTGTTCTTTGACTTCGATATAATCCAGCTCACCTTCAACAAGGAGGGTGTATACACCGTGATCCCCGTAGTGGCTGATCCCATTGATGCCATCGCCGGTATCACTCCACCCATAGACCTTCCCGGCGAGCTTGAATGGTGGCAGATCGTCTTCGCCCTCGCTATGATCGTCCTGCTCATTCTTGTGCTGGCACCTCTGTGGCCGTACATCCTCAAAGCGATCCTTTGGGTATATGATTATATCGCAAAGGGTGTCAGGGCGGTGGCCAACCTTATCCGCAATCGAAAGAACAACAGAAGGGAGGAATAGCACTTGAAAACGGTTAAGAGAATACTTGCTGTCATTCTCCTTGCCGTGATCCTTGGGGCAGTCGGCTATCTCGTGTTCACGGGGAGTCGGCTGCCCTCTGTGTTTATGGAGGAGACAACAACAGAAACCATTATTGAAACCTACGAAGGGAGCGTGACCGATGAAGAAACAAACGATACAGAAGATTCTTAACTGGAAAGTGACCCTGTCTATATTTACGTGGACGATATGGCAAGCGACAACCACGTTCCTAACATCCTATCTCCGCATGGGGGAGGCTTTTCGTGACCTCTGGCTGTCCATAAAGTTCTTTTTCTGCCTGCTCCTTGGAATCCCCAACTACACCATGCCTACAGTCAATAACTTCTCGGAGGTTATGCCATGGCGGCTAATCCCCGAGGAATGGGCGGCGTTCTGGGCATGGGTGAAGGATTACTTTACGCTCCTGTTCAAGGGAAGCAATTTCAAAGCCTACGGGGAGGCATTCATAGGCGTTACGGAGACGGTAGCCAAGGCGGGATTGGTACTGCTCCCGTGTGTGCTGATACTGGCGGTGGCAGTGAAGCAGCTCTATCGTAGCGGCAACACCAAACACAACCAAGATACGGTGCCGCTGACATTGTTCAAACGATACACACAGACGTATTACCAACCGATCAAACGCTTCGTGCTCGGGTACATCGATTTCATAAGGGAAAGGATTTGGCTCATAGTTTTCTTATCCCTGATCTGGGTGTGTAGTTTGAACATCGTCACCATCGTGGTAGAGTTCTTGGCATACTATTTCTTCTTCGCCGTGTCCTACCGCCTTGATACCCTATACATCCAGTTCGGCAAGCTTCTGGTGGATCTGCTAGTGATCTACCACCATGTCCCAGCGTGGATCCTGCTCATCATCCCATTCGCTATCTTCTTGAATT
>JAZOOM010000126.1:0-7815 GCA_045655025.1 Eubacteriales bacterium
CGGGCTTGGGGCGTTAGGTGCCCTTGTAGGCGGCGGAGTGCTGGCACATCTTCATAGTCTTCAGCTCACCCACCCATTTCCAACAGCCGATCTCGGAGGAGGCCTTGTCAAAACGAGCCTGGTTGAGGCACCAGTTGACGAAGCAGGCGCACCACTCGTAGGCGTTGTCGTTGTAGTGGGGAACCAGCAGGCGGGCGTACTCGATGTAATTGGAAGAGCCGCTCTTATTCATACCGTCAAAATCCTTGGCGGAGTCACCCTCGTGGTAGCCCAGCTGGGAAACGGCAATGCGGAGGACGTTGTTGCGGTCGTTCTCGGTCAGCTCCAGAGACGTGAAGTTTTCATACCAAACGGAGGTTTTGTAGGCATCGGAGAACTGGTAATCGGGGTCGTTCTTCAACCAGTTTCTGCACAGGATGCCCGTGCCGTGGGGAGTGAGAGCCGAGGCGGCGGGGGCGGCGGCGGCCAGCAGAAGGGTGGCCAGCAGAAGCGCCAGGATCTTTCTGAAATTCATAGTGGAAATACGTGTCCTTTCTGTTTCGATGCCTTATTATACCATGGAAATCTCTGTTTGTAAAGTACACGGCGGAAAAATTTACACTCCCTACACAATGACGGCCGGGAAAAAACAAAAAAAGACCGATGCGCACAGGCTTTTCGGCGCATCGGTCTCGGGTTGGAAATTTTTACCGTCCGTATCAGGCGAAGGTAACGGACTTGGCCCACGCGGTGAAGTCGGCCTTCATGGACTCAAAATCGGAGGTGGCACAGTACATTTGCACCAGCCAGTAGGCATCGTCGCCGCGGAAGCAGTAGCCAACGTAGGTGAACTCGGTGCCGTCGGCTTCGGCGGTGTAGGTGAAGTAGGTCAGCCCGTCTTCCTCGGTGGGAGTGCCTGTGAGGCTGTTCCCCTGCATGACGATCTCGGCATATTCCTTGACGCTCATGTCGGTATCCAGACCGGCATCCTCAAACTCCGCAAAGGTCTCCTTGAGGATCATAACGCCCGCCTTGGTGGAGATGAGGACGAGGTCATAGTCCTCGTTGAGTTGATTCTGCTCCGAGAAGAGGCCCTTGACCGTGATGGAAAGATCATCCACCGTAAAGGTCTTTTCTCCGCCGATGAGACCGCAGGAGGCCAGGCAGAGGGTCAATGTCAGAACGGCCAGAAAAAGTGCGATTTTTTTCATGATTACGTTTCCTTTCTGAAATGGAGATGAACTCATTATAGCACCGTACGTGGGATTTGTCAAGGCTTGGCAGAGATAATTCCGCCGCCTACTACCACGTCGCCGTCGTAGAACACGCAGGACTGCCCCGCGCAGGCGGCTCGCTGGGGTTGATCGAAGACCACCAAGGCGGTGTCTAATCCTGTCATAACCACGGTGGCGGCATCTCCGCGGTGGGTACTGCGGATGCGGGCGGTGACGGCCATGGGGGTGTCGATGGTGTCCACGGCCAGGAGATTGACGTTCGTCAGGTGCACCTCACGGGTGAAGAGATCCTCGTTCTTGCCCAGCACCACTTGGCGGGTGACGGGATCCTTGCCGCACACGAAGGCGGGGGCGCCCAGGGCGATGCCCAGCCCCTTGCGCTGACCGATGGTGTAGTGGATGATGCCCTTGTGACGGCCCAGCACCTTGCCGTCGGTGTCCACGAAATCCCCTGCCTCGGGGATCTTGCGCGTGTACCCTTCCATGAATCCCGCGTAATCCCCGTCGGGGACGAAGCAGATGTCCTGACTGTCGCTCTTGTGGGCGGTCTCAAAGCCCTGCTCCGCGGCCAGGGCGCGGATTTCGGGCTTGGTCATCTCCCCCAGAGGGAAGAGGATGTGAGGCAGTAACTCCTTCGGCAACTGCCACAGGAAGTAGGACTGATCCTTACCCTCGTCGGCGGCCTTGCAGAGGAGATAGCGGTCGCCATCCTTGCGTATGCGGGCGTAATGCCCCGTGGCGATGGCCTCCGCGCCGTCTTTGGTTACGGCCTCCCACAGTGCGCCGAACTTAATGGTCTTATTGCAGGTTACGCAGGGATTGGGGGTACCGCCCTCCTCGTAGACGCGGATAAAATCCTCGATGACACAGCGGCAGAACACCTCCCCCATGTCGTAGGTCTTGTGGGGAATGCCCAGCTTGGCGCAGATGGCGCGGGCGTCGGTGACGTCCCGGGTGTCCCCCGTCTGCCCCTCGGGACGGTACAGGGTCATGGTGGCTCCCGTGACCTCATAGCCCGCCTGCGTCAGCAGGTAAGCCGCCATCGAGGAGTCCACACCGCCGCTCATGGCGGCGAATATTCTTTTGGGCATAATGCCTCCTTACAGTACTTCTTACAGAAGCGTGAATCCGTTATGAGTGAAGAAATAGAAGCTCCGCGCGTCCTGCTTGGCCGTCTCGCTGATACGGATGCCTGTATTCACGGTCTTTTCTCCAACTTGAATTTTCAAGGGCCTGGTTAAAGCATGGATACAGCTCTTGATGAATTGAAATTCCACATATTCGGGGGAATCCTTCAAGCTTGTAACAGGTTCGGGAACATCCCATGTGTACCGTTTTGTAGCGCAATAGAATTTGATACCGACGGTATTTTCGGGGAACTGGAGGTAGAATGCGCATTTTACGATGGATATGCAACCATCCTTTTTGACCTCTTTGTACAGAACGAAGGGCTCCATGTTGACACAACGCTCGTGATAGCCACGATCAGCTGTTTTGTAGAGCCTGCCTTGGTAGGTATGCTCGTTACCAAACACACATCGAGTTGTATCCTTTGTGGCATTATAGCTACGAAAGAGAGGCCAGTGTTGATCCCGATTCAGTCGTTCACCAGCTGAAATGAGTCTGTAAAGGTCGCGGTAAGGCTCCAGAGCCTCAGATAAGGGACTTTCGGTATAATCGATCGGAACGTGTGAATTGACTGTAAGGAGATGAATTTTCTCTCGGCTCAATAGTGCTTCAAGCTCGTCAGGCGTTGCGATCCAGTAGATACTCTCATAGGCATAGTATTTTGAAATACTCATGTGAATCTCCTTTCCTTGTGTCAGAGCTGCCCCTCACCCCACACATGGGTGGTCAGCTGTCCCTCCACCTGCAGCCCCTCGAAATCATACTGCCGCAGTACCTCGTACACCGCGATGGCCACCGAATTGGAGAGATTCAGGGAGCGCAGATGGTTGCGCATGGGGATGCGCACGCAGGTGTCGGGGTGGGCGAAGAGCAGATCCTCGGGAAGGCCTTTTGTCTCCTTGCCGAACATGAGGAACACCTCCTCGGGGTAGTCCACGTCGATATGTCGGTGTTGTGCCTTGGTGGTGAAGTAGTACACGGCGGCGTTGGGATTCTTGGCGTAGAAATCCTCCAGACCGTCGTAGAAATGCACGTCCAGCTTGTCCCAGTAGTCCAGTCCCGCCCGCTTCATGCGCTTGTCGTCGATGGTGAAGCCCAGGGGGCGGATGAGGTGGAGGGACGCGCCCGTGGCGGCGCAGGTGCGGGCGATGTTGCCGGTGTTCTGGGGGATCTCGGGCTGATGGAGAACAATGTTGATGTGGGGCATGGATTGACCTCTTTCTTTGAGGAATTCAGATGTATACGCCCACTATTATAATACAAATGCCCCGATTTTTCAAGTATTATCCGAAAATTTACAATTAGAATCTAATATAATTTAAAATTATATAGTATAATAAACGCAGAATTGCTTGCGGCATTCGCCGGCAGGCAGATCACGCCGCCTTTGGGCGGTTGCAGAAAGGAATTTTTCACACAATGGGTATCATGACCAAAATTTTCGGTTCTTACAGCGATCACCAGGTTAAGAAGCTGGAAAAGATCGCCGCTAAGATCGAGGCTCTGGCCACCACATACAAGAACATGACCGACGACGAGCTGCGGGGAATGACCGACGTTTTCAAGGCTCGTCTGGCCGCAGGGGAGACACTGGACGACATTCTTCCCGAGGCCTTTGCCGCTGTTCGTGAGGCGGACGAGCGTGTGCTGGGTAAGCGCCCCTTCCACGTCCAGCTCATCGGCGGTATCATCCTGCACCAGGGCCGTATCGCCGAGATGAAAACGGGTGAGGGTAAGACCCTCGTGGCCACCCTTCCCGCATACCTCAACGCCCTGACGGGCAAGGGCGTGCACATCGTCACCGTCAACGACTATCTGGCCGCCCGTGACGCTGAGGAAATGGGCAAGGTCTACGGATTCATGGGTCTGACCACGGGTCTGGTGGTGCACGGCATTTCTCCCTCCCAGAAGCAGGCGGCCTACAACGCGGATATTACCTACGGTACCAATAACGAGTTCGGATTTGGCTACCTGCGCGATAACATGGTGGTCTACAAGAGAAATCTGGTTCAGCGCGGACATGCCTTCGCCATCGTGGACGAGGTGGACTCCATTCTCATCGACGAGGCCCGTACCCCTCTGATCATTTCGGGCGAGGGCGATACCCCCACCGATCTGTACGAGCGCGCCGACCGCTTCGTTCGTACCCTCCAGAAGCACGTGGTCAAGGAGATCGACGCCAAGGAGGAGCACGACAACATCGAGGCCGACTACATCGTGGACGAGAAGGCCAACACCGCCGTGTTGACGCCCCGAGGTGCCAAGAAGGCCGAGAGCTTCTTCGGCGTGGCTAACTACACCGATGCCGAGAACGCTACCCTGGCTCACCACATCAATCAGGCCATTCACGCCCACGGCTGTAAAAAGCTGGACGTGGACTACGTGGTCAACGAGGAAGGCGTTATGATCGTGGATGCCTTCACGGGCCGTCTCATGCCCGGTCGCCGCTTCTCCGACGGTCTCCATCAGGCCATTGAGGCCAAGGAAGGCGTACAGGTGCAGAAGGAGAACAAGACTCTGGCCACCATCACCTTCCAGAACTACTTCCGTATGTATCAGAAGCTCTCGGGTATGACGGGTACCGCCATGACCGAGGAGAATGAGTTCCGCGAGATCTACCAGCTGGACGTGGTGGAGGTTCCCACCAACAA
Source organism: Eubacteriales bacterium (assembly GCA_045655025.1). Taxonomy (GTDB): domain Bacteria; phylum Bacillota; class Clostridia; order Oscillospirales; family CAG-272; genus CAMEON01. Next base: position 4,994 of record JAZOOM010000126.1, read on the forward strand.
GCCCATGATCCGTGAGGATCACGATGACTGTGTTTACAAGACCATGGCAGGGAAGTACCGTGCCGTTGTCAAGCAGGTCCGCGAGTGCTATGACCGCGGCCAGCCCGTGCTGGTGGGTACGGTCTCCATCGATAAGTCCGAGCTGCTCTCCGCTCTGCTCAAGAAGGCGGGCATTCCCCACACCGTGCTGAACGCCAAGTTCCATGCCAAGGAGGCAGAGATCGTGGCCCAGGCGGGTAAGTCGGGTGCTGTCACCATCTCCACCAACATGGCGGGTCGTGGTACGGATATCATGCTGGGCGGTAACCCCGAGTACATGGCCAAGTCCGACCTGCGGGCGTTGGGCATCGACGAGGGTCTGATCGTGCAGGCAACGGGTACGGCCGAAACAAATGACGAGGCCATTCTGGGTGTTCGCCGTCAGTATAAGGAGCTGTTTGAGAAGCACAAGGCGGCCATTGCCCCCGAGGCCGAGCGGGTTCGCGCCGCCGGCGGTCTCTTCATTCTGGGTACCGAGCGTCATGAGTCCCGCCGTATCGACAACCAGCTTCGCGGCCGTTCCGGCCGTCAGGGTGATCCCGGTGAGTCTCGCTTCTTCCTGTCTCTGGACGATGATCTCATGCGTCTGTTCGGCAACAACGAGCGCATTGTCGCTCTGGTTGACCGTATGGGTCTGGATGAGGATACCCCTATCGCCGCCGGAATACTCTCCAATACCATTGAGTCCGCCCAGAAGAAGATCGAGGATAACAACTTCAAGCGCCGTAAGTACGTCCTGTCCTACGACGACGTCATGAATCAGCAGAGAACCATTATCTATAAGCAGAGACAGTCCGTGCTGGATGACAGCGACCTGTCCGAGACCATGATGAACATGGTGCGCGGCAACATCGAGAACGCTGTTCGCAACTACACCTCCGAGGGCTCTGCCTCCGAGTGGGATTTCGCGGGTCTGCGGGGCGAGCTCATGGGTTATCTGTGCAACGACGAGGACTTCCGCTATACCGAGGCCGAGCTGGCTGAACTGACTCCCGAGGACGTGATCGCTACTCTGGTGGCTCGCGCCGAGGATCGCATCCGCGAGCGGGAGGAGCTGTTCACCCCCGAGCGCTTCCGTGAGGTGGAGCGCGCTATCCTGCTCCGCAACGTGGATACCGCTTGGATGGAGCACATTGATGCCATGGATGATCTGAAGGGCAACATCGGCCTTCAGGCGTACGCCCACAGAGATCCCGTCACCGAGTACCGCATGGTGGGTGCCGACATGTTCGACGCCATGGTGGCCGAGATCCGGGACAAGACCGTCCGCGCTCTGCTTACCGTTATGCCCAAGCCTCAGCAGGAGGTCATCCGCGTACAGGTGGCCAAGCCCTTGACCGAGGGCTTTGAGGGTGCCGCCGGACAGGCTGCCAAGAAGGTGGTTCTGACGCCCAAGCGCTCCACCAAGGTGGGTCGTAATGATCCCTGCCCCTGCGGATCGGGTAAGAAGTACAAGAACTGCTGCGGCGCTAACCCCGCGGCAGGGGGCAATAAGAATTAAACCCCTGTCGTTCCCATTTCTGAAAAAATCATCCAAGGAGGCCCATCATGGGTTTTGGACTTCTCCTTTGTTCCTACTTCCTTTTCACCTTCATGTCGGTGGCCATCGAAAACTATTGCTTTGCCACCTTCATCGTCGGTGCCATGGTGGCCTCCAAGGCCATCGCGGGGCTGAAGGACTATAACCCCCGCTTCAACTGGCTCTATCCCTTTGTCGCTCTCTACGGCGTCATGGCTATCTTCTTTGCCGCCCGTGAGCTGGACGAGCTGTTCCTATGGAACCTTCCCCTGTACACCCCTCTGGTGGAGGGGATCTCCCAGTGGGTCAAGTTCGCCGCCGAGCTGGGCTTTACTGTCATTGCTCTGTGGTCGTCCGCTGAGATCGCCGCCTCTGTGGGGTTGGACAAGCATCGCTTGCGGGCGACGCGGAATATCGTCTTCACGGGCATCTGGGCGGTGGCCCAGGTGGTCATGCTGGCGGTTCCCGGGTTGGCCTCTGCCGGAGGCGGTGCCCTGCAGACGGTACTGTTTCTGTACCTTCTCGTGATCTACCTGCTCAACGCCTTCTGCTTCTACGGCTGCTTCTCCGCCATTTGCCCTCAGGGCGAGGAGTTTGGCAAGCCCTCCAAGCCCTCCCGTTTCAAGTTCGTCAACGAGATGAACCGCAAGCTGGATGAGAAGAACGAGCGGGCACGGCTGGAATACGAGCAGAATCTGCAAAAGCAGAATCAAAAATATTCCGCTAAGAACAACAACCGCCATCACAAAAAGAAAAAATGAAGGAGCTGTCTCCTTCGGAAAGGAAGCCCTGCGGGGTACTGCCTATGAATCATCCTTCCTCTTCCCCCCGTCCTGACAGAATCGGCAAATATTTGGGGATCAGCCTGTTCACCGTAGGGGCACTCTTTCTCTTTGATCCCTTTGTCAGCGTGCTGGACATTCTGCCCGACGCTCTGGGCTACCTGCTCCTTTTAGTGGGACTGTCCCGTCTGTCCGATATGGACGACCGACTTGCGGAGGCCGCTAAGGGACTGCGTCTCTTGGCCTTCATCGGTCTGGCGCGGCCTATTGCCCTGCTGATGGCCTTCGGCTTTGTGTCTCCCACCGAGCAGCCTGTTTTCATCCTGCTGGCTCTGTTTACGCTGGGTGTGCTGGATTGCATCGTCCTGATCCCCATGTGGAAGAATCTCTGCGGAGGTCTGCTCTACCTGGGTAGCCGTAACGATGCCGTCGCCATGCTCGACCGCCGCCGCCGCGGCGGACGCATGAGTGGCTACAACGCC
>JAZOOM010000127.1:0-5518 GCA_045655025.1 Eubacteriales bacterium
CCGGTTACCTCGGTCTCATCATCGGTGCCGCCTTCGCCGGTTTGGTGTACGTACTGATCGCCATCATTGTCAAGCTCGCCGGCGTTAAGTGGATCGCCAAGCTCATGCCCGCCGTGGTCATTGGCCCCACCGTCGCCATCATCGGTCTGTCTCTGGCCGGCAACGCCATCGGCGACCTCCAGAAGGCTCCCGCAGGCGGCTCGGTCTACGTCGCCATCATCTGCGGCCTCGTCACCCTGGCCGTCACCATGCTCTGCGCCACCTTCGGCAAGAAGATGATCCGCCTCATCCCCTTCATCATCGGTATTCTGGCCGGCTATGCCGTGGCTACCGTCTTCACCGTGATCGGTACCGTTGCCGATATCCCCTCCCTGCTGGTTATCGACTTCACCCCCATCATGAGCCTGTTCACCACCATTACCCTTGAGACCTTCGTCTCCCTCCCCGACTTCACCTTCTTTGAGGCCGTCAAGGGCATCAAGGATATTGACTTCGCCTTCATCAGCACCATCTTCTGGGCCTACGTTCCCGTGGCCTTCGTGGTCTTCGCCGAGCATCTGGCCGACCACAAGAACCTCTCCTCCATCATCGAGTCCGACCTTCTGGAGGAGCCCGGTCTCCACAACTCCCCGCCGGGCGTCGGCGACGGCTCCATGGCAGGTGCCTTCTTCGGCGGTTGCCCCAACACCACTTACGGTGAGTCCGTGGGCTGCGTGGCCATTACGGGTAACGCCTCGGTGATCACCATCACCGTGACCGCCATCATGGCTATCGTGATCTCCTTCCTCTCCCCCTTCGTGGCCTTCGTCAACACCATTCCCTCCTGCGTCATGGGCGGTGTGTGCATGGCTCTCTACGGCTTCATCGCCGTTTCGGGTCTGAAGATGATCCAGAAGGTGGATCTGGAGCAGAACCGCAACCTCTTCGTGGTGTCCGTCATCCTCATCACGGGTATCGGCGGTCTGTCGGTCTCCTTCGGCAAGGTCACCCTGACCACCATCGCCTGCGCCCTGATCCTTGGCATTCTGGCTAACCTCATGCTGAGCAGAAAAGACAAGAAAAAGGGAGAGTAATCCCCCCTTCAAACAAAACGGCTCCCTCGCCTCGGCGGGGGAGCTTTCTTGCTGTTTTCGGTATTCGGTCAACGGGGGAGATAGTCTTTGAGAAACGCCTGCGTATCGGCAAACCGCCTCGGCTCGATCCCTGCCCGACGGTACTCATCCAGATATTTCGTCAGGACACCGTCAAAGACTCTGACATTCCGTCGCAGATCCCGAGGGTCGAACCCCTCCATGGCATCCCGTCGGGGCATATCCACCTCCGCGGAAATATCGTCCAGCATGAACTGCAGGGAGGCGATATTCATGAAGGAGGAGAACAGATCCCCCCGCTCCGCCGCCTCGTCCATCTTGTTGCGCCAGTTGGAGAACATCTCCTCGTAGGTACCCGTCAAATTCTCGGCCGAGGGCGCGACCCTTCCATGGGGCGTAGCCATATGCTCCCGCACCCGCCGCACAAGGGCGGTCAGGGACATGCGGATATCCTCCGCGCTCTCCCCTCGGATCCCTTCCAGCACCATCCCCTCCATATCAAAAGGCAAAGACAGCGCGGAGATCTCCTCAAAGGTGCGCTTCACCCCTCGGCGGAAGTAACGGCCGTGGTACAGCATCACCGCCTCCAAAAGGCAGTGGATGGTCGCGGCGGCGTGAAGCCTCACGCGGGACAAGGACTCCTCCAGATAGGCGTTTGCCAATTCCCCTTTGGCCCTTTCCAAGGCCGCAAAAGCCTTTTCAAAACGGGCATCCGAGGAAAGCACACCGGCCGCCCGTTTCCGCAGGGTCTCCAAGCGCTCCGGCGCGGTGGGATCCTTCACGAAAATAATCTGCGCGTCCATGAGCTTGCCCAAATGGGGATGGGCGCATTCCGCGTCCCGCTCCAGCATATCCCACGCGGTGCAGTAGAGGTCGTATCCCACCTCTTGATCGTCCAGAATGAAGCCGTCCGCCAGACACCGCCCGCCCTCGTCGTTTATGAGTATCAAAAGATCCAGATCCGACTTTTCATGGGTATCCCCCGTGGCGCAGGAGCCGTAGACCCCGATCAGCGCCAAGGAATCGGGACACCGCGCCTCGGCTTTTTCTATGATGGCGTTTATGATCTGTCTATGCCTGTCGGTCACGTCCAAATCCTCCCCGTATACCATCAGATATCCACCCGATTCCGGGTTTCCCCTTTGAAAAACGCCTGCATATTCAGGATCATTTCGTCGAGACACCGCGCCCGCGCCTCATAAGCGCCCCACGACATGTGGGGGGTGAGCAACACGTTCTCCCGCTCTCGGATGGCGTAGTAGGGATGGGTCTCGGGGAAAGGCTCCACGCTGTACACGTCACAGCCCAGAGCGCCCAGCTTGCCCGACTTCACGGCCTCGGCCACGGCGGCCTCATCGGTCACGGCACCGCGAGCCATATTCACCAAAATGACTCCGTCCTTCATCATGGACAGCTCACGCTCTCCGATGAGTCCACGGGTCTCGGGGGTCAGGGGGGTATGGATGGTGATCACATCCGACTCCCGGAGCAGGGTGTCCAGATCCACGCTCACCCCGTCGGGGGTGCGGCGGTTGGTCAATACCCGACAGCCCAGAGCCCGCGCCACATCGGCCACACGGGAGCCGATCTTCCCCGCGCCCACCACGCCCCAGGTCATTCCCGCGATCTCATGGTAGGCGGGCACCAGCATATTGGCGTTTCCACCCGAAGTGTAGGAGCCGTCGGCGGTGGCTTTGCAGTAGGCGGGCAGATGGGTGATGAGGGACAGCACCAGCCCCACCGTCACCTGAGCCACGCTCTCGGAGGAATAGCCGCGGACGTTGGCCACGGCCACGCCGTGACGGCGGCAGGCCTCCAGATCAATGTTATCAAAGCCCGTAGCGGCCACGCAAATGATACCCGGCGAGCCCTCGGCGGGTAACTGAGCCTCCCCGATCTTCACCTTGTTCAGGATCACGGCATCCGCTCCCGTGATGCGTTCACGGACGGTTTCGGGGGGAGACACCCGATAGACCGTCACCTCTCCCATCTCGTTCAGAGGAGCAAGGGACAGATCATCCCCCAGCGTACCCGCGTCCAGTACGACGATTTTCTTCATGACAGTAGTTCCTTTCCGGGACAGACGGCTCTCTCGTCTCCCATTTCAGCATTTCTCTTACCCAAAAAGATGGGAGGGCATCTTATCATGACACCCTCCCATCTTCTCGTTCTTTTTCAGTACGGTGGCAGAGCCGGGAGAATTACTCCTCGGTGCCCTCCTCGGAGGTCTCCTCAACCTCTTCGACGATCTCCTCGACGACGTCCTCAACGATCTCCTCAGCGATGTCCTCGACATCCTCAACGATCTCCTCGCACTCGCAAGCAGCCTTCTTGGGCAGCTTAGCCTTGACGGCAGCAGCGGCGTTGACGGCGGTCTCCTTGACCTTGCCTGCAGCGGTGGTAGCGGTCTCCTTGACCTTACCGGCGGCGGCAACGGTGGTATCCTTGACCTTGCCGGCAGCGGCAACGGTAGCGGCCTTGGTCTTGGCAACGGCAGCCTGGCCCTTCTCGGACTTCAGAGCCTCGTAAGCGGCGATCACAGCGCCGGCAGCAGCGGCGCCGGCAGCGGCAGCGACCATAACCACGTCAGCGGTCAGGGTCTTCGTGTTCTTCTTGTTGTACTTCATGGTAATCCTCCATAATATATGTTTTTTTATTTTTTCTAAATCCGCTTCATGCGGGTGAAAACTGAGTCAATATCCCCTTGGGGGGATAGGATTGGGAAACGATCACTCCACCACCGCGGCATCGGTGATCATGATGCACACGCGGGGAACATCGGAATAGAAGCCGTAACGGCCGGTCTTGCAGGAAGCGATCTTGTCCACCACGTCCATACCCTTCTCAACCTCGCCAAAGGCGGCATACTGGGCATCCAGATGGGGGGCGTCCTCATGCATGATGAAGAACTGGGAGGAGGCGGAATCGGGATTCGAGGTGCGCGCCATGGAGATGACGCCTCTCTTGTGCTTGATATCGTTGGCCATAAAACCGTTGGCGATGAACTCGCCGCGGATGGACTTGCAGCGCTTCTCCTCAAACTCGGGGGTCATACCGCCGCCCTGGATCATAAAGCCCTTGATGACGCGGTGGAAGATCAGGCCGTTGTAAAAGCCGCTCTTCACCAGAGAGAGGAAATTCTCAACCGTGGCGGGAGCCTTCTCGGGGTAAAGCACCAGCTCGATCTTGCCCAACTCATAGGGACGATCGCTGACCTCGGCCACCGTAAGGACAACCTTGGGATTGTTATTCATGTTTCATGTCTCCTGTTTTTGTAGTTTCGGGTACGTCCAGACCATAGCCCAGACGGAACAGCGCATCGACGCGGTCAGCCTGCCCCGTCACGTGGAGATACCCGAACAGGGTCTCCATGCCCGTAGCACGGCGGTATTCCGCAACCGACGCGGACTTGGGCACGTTTCCGTGACCCATATTGCGACCGCGGCGGTAGACAGCGGCCTCCGCCTCGGTCAAGTGGGGCTCCATACGCCCCATAGCCTCGGATTGTGCCGAGGCACGGACGAAATCCAGGGATGCCCGATTGAGGTGCGCCGAGGTAGACAGCCCTCGCTCGGTCACCAAATAGGTGCGGACGCAGACCTCCAGCACACTGTCACCCAAATAGGCCAGCGCCGGAGTGGTGATGTCCGAAAGCTCCATGTGTCAGACTCCTTGGTGGATTATTCTTCGATGGCGTCGGTCTCTTCCTCGACAGCCTCGATGTCGAAGCTGTCGCTGCCGCCCTCGGGGATCGCGTAGTCGGGGCTTCTGCGGTACACGCGGAGAAGCAGGGTACGGATCTCGAAGTCACCGTTGCGCTTGACGATGAGGCGGTAGGGGAAAAGCAGAACCAGGGTGATCGCGCCAAGAACAGAGGCGAAAACCGTCCAGAAAATCCTGCGGTTTCTGGCGCGGCGCTCATATTCCTTCTTATGGATCACGTGGTCGGCAAAATCCACCACGTTTTCGAATGCGTTGACCAGCACCTCGCCAATCTTAGCGACAAATTTGAATGCCTTGAAAATGCTCATGAGTATATCCTTCCTTTCGTGAATGATGGTTGTTTGGGGGTGAAGATCAGTTCTTCAAACTGTGAATGGGGGCGGGAATACGGCCGCCGCGGTGGATGAACTTAGCGGGAGAGTAGGGGCGGAGCGCCATGATGGGAGCGGTGCCCAGAAGGCCGCCGAAATCCACCTCGTCGCCCACGGTCTTGCCCACGGCGGGGATGACGCGGACGGCGGTGGTCTTGGTGTTCACCACGCCGATGGAGATCTCGTCGGCGATGAGACCGCAGATGACCTCCTCGGAGGTGTCACCGGGCACGGCGATCATATCCAGACCCACCGAGCAAACGGCGGTCATGGCCTCCAGCTTCTCGATGGACAAGGCACCCCGCTTGGCGGCGGTGATCATGCCCGCATCCT
>JAZOOM010000128.1:0-2573 GCA_045655025.1 Eubacteriales bacterium
TTAAAGATTTTTGGAGATCCAAGAACCTTTTGCAAAAGGTTCTTGGCGGGTGCCGCCGAGCTTGCTCGGCATGCAGTGCCCTGCCGTCCCCGTTAAACAGCAATTTGAACCACGCACAAACCTTTGCATTTCAACGTTAAAAGCCCACCGCGTCGGCGGTGGGCTTTCGTTATGCGTTACGAAATCAAAGGAATCAATCTTCCTTCTTCTTCAGGGCTACAGCGGCAGCGACGGCGGTCAGCACGGCGGCAGCGGCGGCCACGGAGGATTTGCAACCACCCTTGGGAGCCTCGGTCTCGGTAGGAGCCTCGGTAGGCGCGTCGGTGGTATCGGCAGGAGCCTCGGTCTCGGAGGGAGCCTCGGTGGGAATCTCTACGGGCTCGGTAGGATCCTCGGTGGTCTCGGTGTCGGCAGGGGTGGTGTCGGTGGTCTCACCCGTTGCGTTCTCGGTGGTGGAGATGTAGGAGAACTTGAAGCGACCGGAGGGAGCCACGTCACCCGAGATGTAGAAGTCCATGATATCGCCCGAGAACTTGGTGTACTTGTAGTCGGCGTCGCCGCGCTCACCCGCGTCGGCCTCGTCGTGGACGTTATCGGTCCAGGCGAAGTTGACGGTGAAGTCGTAGCCGCTGATATTCAGCATGGACTTGGGCACCTTGACCTGCATGTACTTACCGTCCACGGTGTACTCCACGTCACCGACCTTTTCGGTCTCGTAGCCGTTGCCGGTGAACTTCTCCAGAGTGGCGGTGGTGGCGGTGGGAGAGGTCTTGTTCAGCACATAGTCGAAGGTCTCCCAGCCCTGATTCTGCTGGTCGGAGTCGATGTAGAGCACCATCCACAGAGGATCGGTGTAGGGGGTGATATTATCAAAGCACTCCACGTAGAAGTAGACGTTGTCGGCATCGCGGGCGACTCTCGCGCCGATGATGTCGTTACGGCCGGAATACTCGTGGTACTGGAGGTTACCCCAGCCGTCGCCCTCGCGGTCGCCGGTGTTGCCGATGTAGGCGGCGTAGTAGGGGCCGACCTCACTCCACTGGGTGTTGTCCTTGGTAATGTCGATGGTAGCCTGCTGGCTGGGGGTGGGAATGGGACGGACACCCTTATACTGACGGACGAAGTTGACCATCTGGTAGTAGTAGTGATCCTTCAGAGCACCCTTGGTGGACCCAAGGTCAGGGGAGAATTCGACGTTGAACTGGTCGCAGAAGGCGTTGGGAACCTCGGAAGCCCAGCCCTCGGGCCAGCCGTCGATGCGGGCCATGGCCCACTCGTTCCAGCCCGTGATGAAGATGATCTTGGGGTCGATTTCCAGAGCGTACTCAAACTGCTCGGCGAAGTTGTAGCCCCACTTGGAAGCTTCCTTGCCTTCGGTCTCGTAGCGGTTCTGGTTGTCGTGGGTGTAGGAGCGACCCATGACGTTGTTACCGCTCATGGCGGAGAGCTGACCCAGCTTGTAGTTGTGGTTCATGGCCACGCCGACGGTGATCTGCTCAGCCAGCTTAGCCTTGTGATCGTTGCGGTTGGCGTAGTAGATGGCCTGGGGGTAGGTGGAGAGCCAGCCCCACTCGCCGTACTCGGTCTTGCTGACCACGTAGGCGGACTGACCGCCTCGGAAGGTGAAGAAATCGACGATCTCCTTGCCCATGTTGTCCTTGGTGGTGATGGCGTTCTGTCTGCCCATGAGGACGGGCTTGCCTTCCCAGTAGAACCAGAGCTTGTGGTGGTCACCCGCGCGGTAGAAGTCCATGTACATATCGCGGACTTGGATATCGGTGTTCTCACCGCCGCCGAAGGGCAGCATGAAGGAGACCTTGGGGGTCAGCACGCCATCGTCCATGGCCTTGCCCCAAGACTCAAAGAGGGCGGTGTAGCCGGGCTTGTGGGTGACGGTGCCGTTGGTGTTGTCGGTGAGGATAGCATCCACGCCCGCGTTGGCCAGAAGCTCGGCCTGACGGCGCAGCACCCACTGGTCATTACTCTCGTAGTGACCGTAGATGGGCTCGTTCCAGGAGCCCTGGAAGCTGGCAGGGGTCCAGACGGGATGGTTGAAGTCGCGGACGGCCTCGGGGTACTTCTCGGCGGCATCGTTGACGTTGATAACGGTGGGACGGCCGTTGTGCCACGTCCAGAAGAACATGGAGACAGTCTTATCCTCGCGGGGATCGCCCACCTCGGCGTTGGTCAGGGACACGCGACCCAATCCGTCGGTGAACACCCAGGTATCGGGCATGACCTCATGGGTATAAATGAGGCTGTCGGAGGGGATGACGTACTCGGCAGGGGACTTGTGGTTGCCGTCGATGGGCTCCACGATGGTCTCGCACTTGCCGAAGGGCTCGTCGGGCTTCTCGGTAAAGGTGACCTTCAGCTCGGGCTGGGCGTTCTTTTCCACGCCGTCGACATAGAGGAAGCCCAGATTGTCGGTGCAGTTTTCGTTGGTCCAGGCACCGACATTGCCGTCGGGCTCGATGATGGCAAAGAGATATTCGCCTGCGGGCTGAGGATCAAAGGTCAGCTTATTGGTGGCGTTGTCCTTCAGGGGATCGAAGCGCTTTGAGGCAATGGGC
>JAZOOM010000129.1:0-15341 GCA_045655025.1 Eubacteriales bacterium
GCTCGGGGCAAATTTGCCTACGGCAAAGTTTGCGAAGGTTCTAAGAACTCCAAAAACTTTCAAAAATATATTGATAAATATGGTTATTTAAAGATTTTTGGAGATCCAAGAACCTTTTGCAAAAGGTTCTTGGCGGGTGCCGCCGAGCTTGCTCGGCATGCAGTGCCCTGCCGTCCCCGTTAAACAGCAATTTGAAATCAAATCATCTTCCAAATTCCTCCACGCCATCCACATTTCCACAGGGATACCGCTCCGCCGTCCCGACCATACTGACGTTATAAAAAATCGAAAGCAAAAACCGTCGGTTGTCTCTTTTTCCCCCGCTCCGCAGAATCTGTTACACATGAGACAGAGGATTTCGGCACATAGTAATGGGGGTGAGCATAAGGCTCTCCGAGAAGCAGCGTTCAAGAATGTAAGAGGATTCGAAGATGAACAGAAAATATATGAAGCTTTGCGCCCTGCTGTTGGCCACCCTCCTGCTGACAGTCGGGGGCGTGACCGTGACGCGGGCGGCACCCCACGCCGACACGGATACGAAAGCGGGCAACACCCTACCGAGCGAGGTGTACGTGGGCGGCATGCCCTTTGGGGTGAAATTCTACACCGAGGGCATTTTGGTGGTTGGATTCTGCGACGTGGATGTCACCGCCTCGGGCGGCGGATGCCGCAACGTCAACCCGGCAAAGGACGCAGGGCTGAAAATGCGGGACGTCATCGTGGGGATCAACGGTGAAGCCCCTCTCTGCGCCGCCTCCCTCACCAAAGCGGTGGAGGAATCGGGCGGTAAGCCCATTACCCTCACGGTCAAGCGGTGCGTCTCCCCCGCCGCCAGGCGGCAAGGGAACCCCCAAGCCAAGGTCACCGAGCTGACCCTTTCCGTCACCCCCGTCAAATCGGCCTCCGAGAACCGCTATAAAACGGGTCTGTGGGTGCGGGACAGCGGCGCGGGCATCGGAACGGTCACCTTCATCATGCCCGATACGGGCGTGTTCGGCGGTCTGGGTCACGGTATCTGCGACGGGGATACGGGGGAATTGATCCCCATGCAGAGAGGCCAGGTCACCGACGTGACCGTCAGCGGTGTGGAGCGAGGGGAGGCAGGGGATCCCGGGGCCATCAAGGGCTACTTCGTCCCCGGCAAAACGGGAAGCCTTCTAAAAAACACCGACTGCGGGGTGTACGGCGTGTTCGCCTCCCGTCCTGCCGCCGCCATCCAAAAGCTCCACGTGGCCAAAAGGAGCGAGCTGCGGGAGGGAGACGCCACCATCCTCTGCACTCTGGATACGGGCAAGGTGGGGGCGTATAAGGTGAAGATCACCTCCATCGACCAAACCGCCAAAGGCTCCAAGTGTTTCACCCTGACGGTGACCGACCCTGCCCTCATCGAGAAAACGGGGGGCATCGTGCAGGGCATGAGCGGCTCCCCCGTCATCCAGAACGGCAGGCTGGTGGGCGCGGTGACCCACGTGCTCATCAATGATCCCACCGCGGGATACGGTATTTTCATTGAGAATATGCTGAGGGAGATGCCGGGGGTATTGAGCTGAAGACAAATGGGAATGTTGCGGTGTGACATTCCCATTTTAGCATATTTTTGAGGATTTTGCAAGTGTTTTCCCATACTTGGGGCAGAGTTGATTCGCCCCTTTTCCAAAGGGACGCCCTTTCGCGAATGTCTCCAAAACACATCCCACCCGCTCCCATAAATTTTGTACCATCTTTTCTCTTGACAACAAAAGAAAAAAGTAGTATAATGCAGGAAAAGAACCACCTCGGAGGCCGCCATGACTCACCCGGAAAGATCTCCCCGCCACATCATCCTCATCGGCATGCCCGCCTGCGGGAAAAGCACCGTGGGGGTGCTGGCCGCCAAGACGCTGGGGTACCGCTTCATTGACTCCGACCTCGTCATCCAGGAGCGGGCGGGCAAGAAGCTCCACCGCATCATATCGGATGAGGGGCAGGCGGGCTTTCTCGCCTTGGAGGAGGCCGTGAATCTGACCCTCGGAAATGACTCTGCGCCCTCGGTCATCGCCACGGGCGGGAGCGCGGTGTACAGCGAGGCCGCCATGGAGCATTTCAAGTCCGTCGGCAGAGTGGTCTACCTCCGCCTGTCCTTTGAGACGGTACAAAAGCGGCTGGGCAACTTCACCCACCGCGGGGTGGTCATGCCCGCGGGCTATACCCTCCGCGACCTCTACGACGAGCGGTGCGCCCTCTATGAGCGCTACGCCGACATCATCATCGACGAAGGCCGATCCGACAACATAGGAGACGTCCTCACTTCCCTTTGCTCACATTTTGAGTGTGACTGAGCACCCTATTCCATATTTTCAGGAGGCCAACCATGGCATACAAAAGAATCCTCACCATCCAAGACATCTCCTGCGTGGGTCAGTGCTCCCTGACCGACGCCCTCCCCATCCTGTCTGCCTGCGGACACGAGACCGCCATCCTCCCCTCCGCTGTGCTGTCCACCCATACCGCCGGATTTTCGGGCTGGACCTGCCGCGACCTCTCTGAGGACATGCCCGCCATCAACGCCCATTGGAACAAGGAGGGTCTGCGCTTCTCCGCCATCTACACGGGCTACCTGGGCTCCGAAAGCCAGATCGACTACGTGACCGCCATCATGAACTCCACCCTGACCCCCGACGGTCTGCGCATCGTGGATCCCGCCATGGCCGACAACGGAAAGCTCTACCCCGCCTTTGACATGGCCTACGTGGAGGCCATGAAGCGCCTCTGCGCCGCCGCCGACTACCTCCTGCCCAACGTCACCGAGGCCTGCTTCCTCACGGGCATGGAGTACCGCGAGGAGTACGACGAGGCCTACATTCAAGCACTCATGGCCGCCCTCCACAAGATGGGTGCCAAGAACGTCATCCTCACGGGCGTGGGCTTCCATCCCGCCCAGACGGGTGTCATGATCTCCGAGTCGGGCGTGCAGTCCTACTACTGCCACCGCCGCCTCTCCGAGAACTGCCACGGCACGGGCGACGTGTACGCCTCCGCCTTCGTAGGTGCGCTGGTCAAGGGGCTGGACGCCTACACCGCCGCCAAGATCGCCGCCGACTACACCCTCCTCTGCATGGAGAATACCCGCGGGGACAAGGATCACACCTACGGCGTGAAGTTCGAGCCCATGTTGGGCACCCTCATGGACATGATCCGCATCGCCAGAAAGATGGCGGTGGTGGACTGATCCCCTCATATGACAAAAGACCGCCGGGATGGTTTTTCCGACGGTCTTTTCTTGTTATACCCTTGTTTGTCGGATTTTTTCTGCGGATGATCATTGAACCCGATGAAATCCATGGTCTTTCAAAGTATTTCCGCCGGGCAATTTTCATTGACAAACCTCCCCATTCATGCTATAATAACCTCATCCCCTCCCCGAAAGGAGCCCCCATGCGCATCCGTACCTCTCACAAGCACACCCTGGCCGCCTGCTATCTGGGCTGTATGGGCGGCCCCGCGGCGGTGAGCCTCTGCACTGAGGCCTTCGCGGGCGGATCCTTGAAGGGCGGTATGCTCTTCGGGGTGATTTTCCCCCTGGGCTTGGTAATCGGACTGGTGATTTTGAACCGAATTCACAGATCGTTTACATCTGATCCGTCATAACCGCCGTAAAAAAACGACTCAGTATATGAGATCAATTTAAGAGGAGGTCGCATCCATGTCTATCATTTCTACCAAAACCGCCAAGCGTGTCGCCCTCGTCTGCCTCATCGCCGTAGTGGGAATTCCCCTCCTGCTGATTCTGCTGATATGGGGGAGCGTCAAGTACAGTGATCTGACCAACCCCTACCGCTTTGAGTACCCCGAGCATCTCAAGACCGACGACCTTCGGGTGACCTACGAGCAGTTCGACCCCAACCTCATCTATCTGACGGCCTGCGATACCGTGAACACCCACGGCTTCGGCTTGGAGGGATACAGCGGTACCCACTACCGCTACGCCGCCCTTCCCGATACCGACACGGCGGAGTATCTTGCCATGTACGAGGTCAAATACCTCATATGCTCCGAATACGTCCCCCAGATCGTCCGCGCCGCGGGGAGTGATGCGCACCCCATGCTGAACGGCACCGTCACCGCCGAGCTGTATCTCCGTAAGGAACACGCCCGCGATAGCTGGTCATGGAACAGCGATGCGGACGAGTTCCATATCTACGGGCAGACGGTGTACCAAAGCCACGTGGCCCCCGTGACGGATACTTCCCTCTTGGGTGAGATTTTGACCGTTGTGGGCACCCCTGCCCGCATGGAGGAGCTTGCCTTCGAGCGGATCCGCGGAGAGATGCTGGGCATGCCCCCCGAAGAGGTGTCCGACTACATCGACACCATCCATCCCGACGGTCACCACGTCAGCAAGAAAAACACGTGGGGCTACGAGCCCGTGACCGACGGGCAAGGGCATCACCTCTACCTCCGTCTGACGGCGGCCGAGCATCCGAGTATGGCGTGGGATGCCGCGATCTACGTCAACGATCAAGGGGAGTACGCCCTGCGCCGTCGGGTGTACGTTCGTCCGTCCTCGGTCTTCGACGAGCCCTACGCCTTCCGCAGCGATGAGTACGAGCTGTACTATCCCCTGTCGGTGTCCTTGGACGGCTACCTCCCCGCCGAGTGGGAGACCGCCCCGGAAACCACCGCCGACACCACGCCCTGATTCCCTTTACACCCCGCACCCGCGGGGTGTTTTTTGTGGAAGTTTCCCGAAAAAATTCTATGCGGAGGGGGGAAGATTTCCTTTTGGATGATTGACATTTCGGGGGTGGTGTGATACAATGGTGGCGGATTTGATTATAAGACAAATTGCAGTTTATAGGTGCGATGTGAAAAAAGTTCGTTCGTGCCTTGCCCGCGTTGTTTGCCCTCTCACCCGCCTGCGGCGGGAGCTCCCCCATAGGGGGAGCCTTTCATGCCACGGCTTTAGGGAATTCCTTTCCCGACAAGCATTTTCCCAAGGCTCCCCCTCCGGGGGAGCTCCCGCGAAGCGGGTGAGATGGCTAACAAGGGAAACGGCACGCCCCATCCGTCAAACAGCCCGACAAACCCAAATGTAAATTCTCATTCTAAACCATCCCGAGGTACATATATGACCCCCTCCACCATCGCGGTTCTGTCCATCTTCCTCGTCACCTGCGCCGCCCTCATCACCTTGGTCTTCGCCAAGCCCGCCGTCATGATCGGCGGCAAGAAGATCAGCATTTTCTGGCTGGCTCCCCTCTGCGGCGCGGTCGCCCTCACGGTCAGCGGTCTCATCTCCCCCGCCGAGATCGGGGCGGGACTGACGGGGGCGGGGGACGTGAACCCCATCAAGATCCTGCTTCTGTTCTTCTCCATGACCATGATGTCGGTGTATCTGGACGAGATCGGCTTCTTCCGCCTCCTCGCCCACAAGGTGCTGGGCCGCGCCAAGGGCAGTCAGACCACCCTGTTCTTCCTTCTGTACGGCCTCGTGTCCGTCCTGACGGTCTTCACCTCCAACGACATCATCGTGCTGACCTTCACCCCCTTCATCTGCCACTTCGCCAAGTCTGCCCGCATCGATCCCCTGCCCTACCTGGTATCCGAGTTCGTGGCCGCCAACACCTGGAGCATGGCTCTCATCATCGGCAACCCCACCAACATCTACCTCATGACAGGAACGGGGGTCTCGTTTCTCGCCTACACCGCCAAAATGATCCTTCCCACCGCCATGGCGGGGCTGGTGTCCTTGGGTGTGCTGTCCCTCCTGTTCCGCAGAAAGCTGCAAGCCCCCCTGAACCCCGAGCAGTCCCCTACCCCCACCGTAGACCTCCCCACCGAGATCATCGGTCTCGTCCATCTGGGCGGTTGCATCCTGCTTCTGTCGGTATCGTCGTTTTTGAGTCTCCCCATGTGGCTCATCACCTGCCTGTTCTTTGTGTCGCTGGTGGTGTTCACCATGGCCATCAGCTTCTTCCGCCGCCGCAGTATCTTCCTCATCGCCCGTTGCATCATCCGCGCACCGTGGGATCTGGCTCCCTTCGTCATTTCCATGTTCATTCTGGTGCTGGCGCTGGATAAGTACGGCATCACCGCCGCGCTGGGCGGGTTCCTCGCTCAGCCGACCACGGTAGGCGGGACGGTGGCCTCCTTCGGTATTTCCTCTTTCTTCGCCGCAAATATCGTGAACAACATCCCCATGAGCGTGCTGTACAGCTCGGTGCTGGGCGGCATGGAAATGAACGCCCTCACGGTGGCGGCACTCTATTCCGCGGTCATCGGCTCCAACCTCGGTGCCTTCTTCACCCCCACGGGTGCTCTGGCGGGCATCATGTGGACGGGTCAGCTCCATGACCACGGTGTGCCCTTCTCCTTCGTCCGCTTCGTGAAGTACGGTGCCACGGTGGCCGTCCCCGCCATGGCGGCAGCGCTGGCAGGGCTTTGGATTTGTTGTTTGTAAATTGGGGTTTATCGGTCTGTTGGGTTACAGCTATGCGAGGGTGCAGGGGGCGAAGCCCCCTGCACAAAAAGCGCAAGGGGGGCGGTGTCGGAGGGGCTTTCCCACAAGCCGCACCACGGACAAATGCTGCTTTAGCGGCATTTGTAAGCCGCAACCAGTAACTTCGAATAGTTGCCTGCTTTCGCGTTGCGGCGGCCCTCTGACGCGCGGCGGAAGCCGCAAGAAAAATGGCTATAACGAGGAACATACGGAACGAGAAAACTGCTAAAATCCTTTTGGCTCACAGCAATTTTCTTGCACCTACCGGTGCGCGCCGAGGCGCTCCAGGCCGCCCTCGGCACTGCCGGCCACCCGCTTGGGTAAAGGGGGGCTTCGCCCCCCTTTTCCCCCGCTCGATTGCAACCCAAACCCGCCGACAAACCCAAATTTGAAATTTTTCTGGATCCCGCGAAAGATTTCACCCCGCGATTTTGTCTTATATAGTGTATACCACTATCAAAGGAGATGTATCCATGAAATCGAAACTCAAGCCTATTCTGATTTGGCTCGTCGAGTGCGCCGTTTGCTTTGCCGTCATATATTTGGTTGTCTTTTTCGGTGGCGCAAAGCTTTTTGAGAGTAGCGACCCTGTTCTGATCATACTGGGCTGTGCCCTCATTCTCTCGCTATTCGTGTCCGTGATCCTCCGTGCTATGGAGGCGCAGTCCAAGCGGATCGACGCATTGGAAGCCCGTGTCAAGACGCTGGAGGCCACCGCCTCCGAAAAGACGAATACCCCCGATAACGAATCGTAATCAACCATAAGGAGAAGATCATGTCCCATATCCAAATTGCTCTCGACGGCCCCAGCGGCGCGGGAAAATCCTCCCTCGCCAAGGCCATAGCCCATACCCTCGGCATCATCTACGTAGACACGGGTGCCCTCTACCGCACCGTGGGCTACTATGCTCGCTCCATCGGTATCCCCGCGGATAAGGCCGAGATCGGCCGTCTTGTTCCCCATCTGGGAGAGATCACCATTGAGGTGAAGTATGAGAAGGGCGTTCAGTGCGTTTATCTCAACGGAGAGAATCTGGGGGATGCCATTCGCTCGGCGGAAATGTCCATGTACGCCTCTGCCGTCTCTGCCGTCCCGGAGGTACGGGCATTTCTGCTGGATACCCAGAAGGATATCGCCGCCCGTAACTCGGTGATCATGGACGGCCGTGACATCGGTACCGTCATCCTCCCCGACGCTGACGTGAAGATTTTCATGACCGCCTCGGACGAGGTGCGCGCCCGCCGCCGTGTGGCGGAGCTTCACGAGAAGGGAATGCCCGACACCTATGAGAACGTGCTGGCCGATCTGATCCGCCGCGACGAGCAGGATCGCAACCGTGACGTGGCTCCCGCCATCGCCGCTCCCGATGCCATTCACTTCGACAATTCCTACGAGGGCTTCGACGAGGCTGTGAATGCCTTGCTTACCCTCATTCGCGATGCGTTGGCCGCCAAGGGAAAGGAGATCTGATATGAGCAAGACTCGGACCGAGAAGAAAAACAAGCCCGTAAAGCCCATCAGCGGTCTGTATCGGGGCGTGAAATTCCTTTTGACCTACCCCCTCCGCTTCCTCTGCCGCCTGTCCGTTCGGGGGGCGGAGAACGAGCCCACCCGTGAGCAGGGAACCTATTTGGTCATTGCCAACCACCGTACTTGGGCGGATCCCATTTACCTCTGCTGTGCTCTTAAGCATCAGCAGCCCCACTTCATGGCCAAGAAGGAGCTGTTCAAGATCCCCCTTCTGAACCTGCTGATCCGCGCTTTGGGCGCGTACCCCGTCAATCGGGGCGGTGCTGACGTGGGCGCCATCAAGCGCACCATCGAGATGCTGAAGCAGGGCGTTTGCGTGGGTATGTTCCCCCAGGGACACCGCTACAACGGCGTGGATCCCCGTACTACCCCCGTCAAGACCGGCGCGGCCATGATCGCCCTGAAGGCCGAGGTGCCCGTCCTTCCCGTGTTCGTGAAGGTCAAGAATAACAAGCATTTCTTCCTTTGCAAGAAGGAGGTCATCATTGGAAAGCCCATCACCCTTGCGGAGATGGGGTATGATCCCGAGGCTCCCGGTGAGTTTCAGCGGATCGCGGATCTGCTCTTTGAGCGCGTCTGCGAGTTGGGAGATTGATCTATGCCCATCATCGTCGCAAAGAACGCGGGATTTTGCTTCGGCGTAGCCCGCGCTACCGCCGCCGTGGAGCAGGAGATGGCCAATCACCCCGACGGGGAGAGGATCTTTACGCTGGGGCGGCTCATCCATAACGAGGATTACAACCGACGTCTGGCCGCGGGCGGTGTGTCGGTGATCGGCGTGGAGGACGTGGAAGGGCTGGCCGCTCAAGCGACCTCCGAGGCTCCCGTCAAGGTCTTCGTGCGCGCCCACGGCATGACCAAGGAGACGGAGGAGCTTTTGGAGCGCTGTGCCGCCGCCAATCCCGCCTTTTCCTTCGTGGACTGTACCTGTTCCTTCGTGAAAAAGATCCACCGTATCTGCTCCGCGCACAACGACGTCAATCGGGAAGCACGGAAGATGGGGGGCGAGGATCTCCGTATGCTGCTGGTGCTGGGCTCGGCGGATCACCCCGAGGTGGTGGGATTCCTCAGCCGCTTTGAGGGGAAAAAATTTGTCTTTTCCAATGCCGCCCAATTTGAGGCTATGATCGCCGACACCATCATCCCCACCGACGGCTCTTTGACCCCTGTTCTGGTGGCGCAAACTACCCAAAACATTCTGGAGTGGAAAAAGACAAAAAAAATTTACAATTTGAACTTTTCTAAGACATATCTATATGATACAATCTGTACTATTACGGACTCCAGACAGACCGAAGCCGCCGAGCTTGCACGCAAATGCGATCACATCGTTGTGATCGGAGGCAGGGACAGTTCCAACTCTGCCAAACTCTATGCGATCTGTAAGAACATTTGTGCTGACACCGTGTGGGTGGAGCGCGCAGACGAGCTACCTGAGATATGTCCGCCCTACCAAACGGTAGGAATCGTGGCAGGAGCATCGACTCCCCATGATATTATAGAGGAGGTAAGAAACAAAATGAGCGAGACCATGAACGAAAACTTCGCGGAACTGCTTGAGGAATCCCTCAAGACATTAAATACAGGAGACACTGTAACCGGTATCATCACCAGCATCAGCGCAGGTGAGATCCAGCTTGACCTCGGTGCTAAAGTCACCGGTGTCATCAAGCAGGAGCAGATCACCGATGATCCTTCCGCAAAACTCAGCGAGATGTTCAAAATCGGAGATGAGGTGGAGGCATTCGTGATCCGTGTCAGCGACCGCGACGGCTTCGCTGAGCTCTCCAAGAAGCGTGTGGATTCCGACAAGAACTGGCAGGGCATCGTTGCCGCTTACGAGGCAGGCGAGAACCTGGAGGGTAAGGTTATTTCCGTTAACAAGGGCGGTGTTGAGGCCGTTGTGCTGAACAACCGCGTATTCATCCCCGCTGCTCACACCGGTATTCCCCGTGAGGGCGACCTGTCCACCCTGGTCGGCCAGACCGTAACTCTCCGCATTCTGGAGATCGGCGAGAAGAAGAGAGCCAAGGGCTCCATCCGTCTCGTTCTCCGTGACCAGAAGCGCGCTCAGGAGAAGGCTTTCTGGGAGGAGATCGAGGAGGGCAAGATCTACACCGGTACCGTTAAGTCCATGACCAGCTACGGCGCGTTCGTAGACCTGGGCGGCGTGGACGGTATGGTTCACTGCTCCGAGCTCTCTTGGAAGCGCATCAAGTCTCCCGCTGAGGTTCTGTCCATCGGCGACGAGATCACCGTCTTCGTCAAGAGCTACGACGCTGAGAAGAAGCGCATTTCTCTGGGCTACAAGACCGAGGCTACCAACCCCTGGTACATCTTCACCCATCAGTACGCTGTGGGCGACACCGCTTCCGTTAAGATCGTCAACCTGATGCCCTTCGGTGCATTTGCTGAGATCGTGGACGGTGTGGACGGTCTGATCCACATTTCCCAGATCGCTGACCACAAGATCGGCAAGCCCGCCGACGTGCTGGAGATCGGCCAGGTCGTTGACGCTAAGATCATCGAGATCGACACCGAGAACCAGAAGGTCAGCCTGTCCATCCGCGCTCTCCTGGAGGAGGCTAAGGCTGAGGCAGAGGCTATGCCTGAGGATAGCATCGTTGAGATCGTTGAGGAGTAATCCTGACTTGATCCAACTCAAAAAAGCATGAACGCTCAAGCGTTCATGCTTTTTTTATATTTGCTTATATGCTGATGTCCGAGAAGATATGGTGGTATGCATCAGGCAGTAAAGCGAAAAACAAACGAATAAATTTGAAAATCGCTTTTCCGTACCGTTTGTTTTTCCAATCGTACGCGATGGTACACGCGTGGGCTTTGAAAAAAACATCGTAGTAGCGGGGATGACCCCGAAAACGCCGACGCGGCTTGATGAGTCGGAGGGCGTTCCATGCGGAATCACAGGTGTTGTGATTATGGATCTCATAACGGGTGATGGAGAGATAGGTTTCCGCCTGTAGCAGTATGCTTTGCACAGTGGGATTTTCCCGCAACAGGGGTTGGAGCATGGCACAATTTTGCTCGTAAAGGTGCAGACGCTCTTCTTGATCCTCGGGACTGTTCGTGAGTCTATCTATGAGCCATAAGCGAGCCATGCAGACCTCGTTCCAATATCGTTCCGGATTGGATTCGTACAGCTTTTCATAATCCTCCAGCGTTCGATGACAAAAGTACAGGGTGAATTCCGGATCTCTCTCCCGAAAAAACAGATCGGATTGGGTTTTGTGGAGGCGGGCGGACATCAAAAGTGACCGCTCCTCATCCCGAATGCGGGCTATGAGCTCCGTTGCTCTTTCGATGTGGGGGGTGGAGTTTGTTTCCTCGGCGGCTTGGATCAGGGAGAATTCCAGAACCTGCTCCAAGGAGGCCGAATGTTGGCACAGAATGAAGCTCTCGTAGGTGGAAAACGCTTCCTCCAGGTATTTCATTGCCTCGTCCGCCTGTCCGTTTCGTACCAAAAGATTTCCCAGCAGGTGGCAGCAGGCTCCGTATTCCATGGTCACGCCGCTATGATGATAGCTCTGCATGCAGGTCTTATAGCTGTCGTATGCTTTTTTCGCGCATGCAATGGCCTTGGCGAGGGAAGCCGTCGGATTGGGTTCTTTCGCCTCTACAGACTCCGTCGGCATAGCCTCGAGGGGGAACGGGGGATCGCCGTAGAGGAAGGGATCCTCTTGCCCTTCGTTGGTGATCTCCTCCCGATTGTCATGCGGGGCTTTGAGCAGAATCAGCGCAAGGCTATTGGCTTTGTTCAGGTAGGCAAAGCCGATCTTTTGGAGGTACGTAGAGCCGATGGGGGAACGGTCATGCAGTTCTTGGCATAGTTCTATGTACGGAAGTTGGATATCATCGTCATACATGATCGAGCGGGCGCACTTCTCGTAAAGCCGAACGGCCTCCTCTTTTTCGCGGTCATTGGCGCACAGGATCTTGCCGTTTCGCATCCAGTTCAGCGTGATGTCATCCAGATCCATATTAAAGTCGTTCATGAAAGCGATCTCCATGAAGACCGAACGGGCCCCCATACGATCTGCATAGGGCTTGACCTCCTTGAAGGGAAGGGCGACCCCCTCCGCAAAGGGCGGCTTTTTCTTTTTGGCCATGCGGTTGATCCGTCGGATCTGCTTCCACGCGGACAGGAAGACACGGATGTCCATGGGATCGTGGGGAAGCGGCCGGATTCTCGGGTGATCGAAGGCGTGGGCGATGTCGGCGTGAGACAACGTTTTGTCATCGGTCATCAGTTGTTGCGCGAGGGCGAAGTAGTCGTCACTGTTCTCATGGGGGTGATGCTCGGCAATCGTGGTTCCCAGCAGAGAGTAGGCGAACATGAGCTGTCTTTGCACGGTGGGATGGGTGAAATAGTGCCTTGCCTCATCCAGGGGGAGACAGCGGATCCGTTCCCAACAGCGGTCTCGGATGGCGGGATAGTCGGGGCATTCCTTTGCGGCGCGGAGCAATGCGCGGAGAGTGGCCACAGCTTCTACGTAGGAGGAATAACCGATGGGGGGAACGGGTACGTTTTCCACCATATCCGTCTTGCTCATATCGAAGAACTCCTGCTTGCGGAAGTCGGAGCGGGTGAACAGAGTCAGGTAGGCCCTATGATAGTCGGCTCTGCGCTCGTAGGTCATGTCGTCGTGTAGCTGATAGCAACGGGTGAGCAGGGCTTTTCCCTTGTTTAAGCGACCCATGCGGCGGTACAGCTCCACGGTATCCAGCATAGCTTCGGCGTAGGCATCCACGTCGGAGGGGAGGAGTGCCTCGCGGTAGGCTTGTTTCGTATGCTTCAGCCACATTTTTTGGTATTTGAGGGCTTGGGACAGATCCTCTTTGACGTGTTGCCCGTTGGCGTATATCTCCGCCAGCATTTTGGCGGATTGGGGGTTGCCCAGCTTCATGCCGCGCTTTAGGTAGTCTATGCCCAGAGAGGCGTCCTTTTCCACGTACACGCCGAAGAAGTAGGCTAGAGCCAGGAGGTAGGTGGTATGAGGATCGTTGCGGATCTCAATGCCGTTTTCCGCCAGGAAATCCTTCAGTATCCGCTCGATCGCCTGTTGATCCTCCTCCAGCGTGTCGGGAAGGGCAGGGAACCGTTCGCGGAGCAGCTGTTGGTCAATGGAATCCAGCAAAATGGGCAGGATGGCCTTGTTTTGCTGTTGCGCCATGGGGTATTCGCAACGGGAAACGTAGCTTTCCTCGTCTACCATGTTGCGCGTAACGGCCAAAATGAACAGCAGGCTCTTTTCCAGCTCGGCTTCAATGGAACGGTTGAAATCCTCGCCCACGGACAGGTACTCGTCGTACCAAATGGCGATATGGCGGAGGTCTTCGCTTTGGTGGATCCTTTTCATGAGGCGAAGGGCGGCCAGGCGGTCTTTTTTGCGGTAGCTCAAAAAGAAGGTGGCCTCAAAGGCGGAAAGGATCTTTTCGGTCTGCGTGTGGGAGACGGTGGAGCGGGACAGGGACAACCCGAGCTTGTGGGTGTAATCCAACGCTCCGTTGCTTGCTTGGAACCGCGCCAGAAACTGCCGATTCCCGAATACGGCGGCGTATTCGGTGTCCATACCGGGGGCAAAGAGAATGGGGAGCAGGGGGATGTTCTTTTTGATTGCATAGGCAACCTCCTCGTCCCGCGCGGAATTGGGGGTTGTCAGAAAACGGTAAGTCACGGCAACAATGATGAGGTTCATGTCATCCAACAGGAGGGGGTCTGTGGCTGCGTTGGGATCCTCCTTGTACCAGATGGCACAGTTGGTATGCTCATGGACGTCACGGGTGACGGAATCCAAATGCTCGCGATACGCCTCGGGATGAGCGCAGAAATACACGCGGGACAGCCCCTGCGGATGCTCGCCGTTTTTGGTTTTATACAGCAGCTTCAAGTGAGATCCCCCTTTCGGATGGAAGATTTTTCAACGGATTCATTATAGCACAGAAAAACCTTTTCGTCAAGCGAGGAGAGGAACGAATGTTGGATGGAGGGCGGCCATACAATGGGAAAAAACAGGAGGAATCGCCATGCTACCCATACTGTTCACGCCCATTCTGAAGCTACTCCACATCATCCTCGGCTTGGAAACCCCCAACCAGTTCCCGCCTCCCTTGGAGCAGAGCGAGGAGGAGGCCGCCTTTCGCGCCGCCCGACAGGGGGATGAGGAAGCACGCCAGCGGCTTATTCTGCACAATCTCCGTTTGGTCTCCCACATGGTGCGCAAGTACTACGCCACCGCCAAGAACCAGGAGGATCTGGTGTCCATCGGCACCATTGGCCTTGTGAAGGCGGTAGACAGCTTCAAGATCGACAACGGAGCGCGTTTCGCCACTTACGCCGCCAAGTGCATTCAGAACGAGATCCTCATGCATTTTCGCTCTCAGAAAAAACTGGGTGCGGAGGTCTCCATGAACGAGACCATTGACGTGGATCGCGACGGCAATCCTCTGACCTATACCGACGTGATCTCCAGCGAGGAGGATCTGCCCGATGAGGTCATGCGGAGCGTGGAGGCTGACCGCGCCATGACTCTGATCCGCACCCGTCTGGAGCCCCGTGAGCGGCAGGTCATCACCCTCCGCTTCGGTCTGGGCGGTGTGCCCGCCATGACCCAACGGGAGATCGCTCTGAAGCTGGGGATTTCCCGCTCCTACGTGAGCCGCATTGAGAAGGCGGCGTTGGATAAGCTGAAGGAGGGGTTCGGGATCAAAGGGTAATTCGGAAGGGAAAAGGGAACGGGGACTGCCGCGTGGGTGGCTGCCGCGGAGATCAGTCCTTGGCTTTCCCCTTGCACAGCAGGGCGACGGCATACCCGAACACAAGCGCGGCCGCCGTGCCCCCTGCCGCCGCGGTGAGCGGGCCTGTCAGAGCCCCTAAAAGTCCTTTTTCCTCTACGGCCTCCCGCACACCCTTGGATATGAGGTAGCCGAAGCCCGTCAGGGGTACCGTTGCGCCCGCGCCGCCGAATTCGGCCAGCTTTTCGTACAGCCCCACCGCCCCCAGCGCGACTCCCGCCACCACGTAGAGCACGAGGATCCGCGCGGGGGTCATTTTTGTTTTGTCGATGAGGATCTGGGCGATGACGCAGAGACCGCCGCCCACGAGAAAGGCGCGGAGGTAGGGAAGGATGGCGGAGGATATGGTGTTCCAGTTCATGATGACTCCTTGTATTTCAAATTTGGGTTTATCGGCCAGGGCACTGCATGCCGAGCAAGCTCGGCGGGACCCGCTTAAGGGACTTTTGAAAATCTCCTCGCTTCGCTCGGGGCGAATTTGCCTTCGGCAAATATCGCGAGTCCCTTAAGAATCCCCAA
>JAZOOM010000130.1:0-14447 GCA_045655025.1 Eubacteriales bacterium
GGTACGGGCGGTACCCAGATCACCCACGATCATATCTGGTGGTCGGGCGCGTCCCCTGAGCATTATATCAAGACCTACTCGAATATGAAGAACGGCAATTTGAGCGAGTACGGTCTGGGTGCCATGATGAATATGGACTCCATCGCAAAGTACGCCACCGCCGAGGACATGGCCGAGTGGCCCATCAGCCAACGAGGGGTGATCTCCTACCACACCGCCACCTTCAACGGCTTTGAAGGCTGGACTCCCTCCCCCTACGGCTACGATATCGACACCCATCTGCACTACGCAAACACCTTCATCCAGACCGATTCCCTCTCCGACGTGGTGAGAGGCTCCCAGCTTGCCCAGGCGCAGGCGGATTACCTCCCCGCCATGAACGCCCGCATCAACTACCCCTACAGCTCCATGAACGTGGTCTATAAGCTGAACGACAACTACCCCGGCGCGTCTTGGGCCATCGTGGACTGGTACGGTGCTCCCAAGATCGCCTACTACATGATGCAGGATGCCTACCGCTCCCTCATGGCCGCACCCAAGACGGATCACTACAACACCTACAACGCCGCAGGGCAGTCCGAGGCGCTGACGATCCCCGTCCACGTGCTGGACGATCTGGATGCGTTGAAGGGCAAGAGCTGGTCTGTGAAGGTCACGGCCTACGGGGAGGATCTCGGCGTGGTCAAGACCCAGACCTTTGAGGGGAACGGATCGGTAAAGACCGTGGGCAAGGCGGGGGACTTCACCCTCACCGCCGAGCAGACGGATCATACTCCTCTGACCGTTACCTTTGACCTGTACGTGGACGGCAAGTACGTGGGTCGTACCTTCGTGTACTACAACTATGAGTATGAGCCCGGCAGTCTGTTCTATCTGCCCCGCACGTCCCTTACGTATTCCGTCAGCGGCAATACCGTGACGGTCAAGAACACGGGAAAGCTTCCCGCGCTGGGCGTGGAGCTTCTCGTTGCCGATACATCCAAGTTCGTCACCGAGGATAATTTCTTCTTCCTTGCCGCGGGGGAGACCGTGACCCTCACCGTCAACGACGGCAGTCTCGTGGAGGGCGTGACCTGCTTCAACCTCCAAAACACCGCCGACAAGGTGGCTCCCACCGTTCCCGAGGGTCTCAAGGTCTCCGACGTGACCTTTGACGGCGCGACCCTCTCCTGGACTCCCTCCACCGACGAGGGCGGTCTGTTCGGGTACACCGTGACGGTCACCGACCCCGAGGGAAAGGCAATCGAATACTTCGTGCAGGATGGCGAAGGCAGCCTGATCCTGACGGGGCTTGCCGAGGTGACCAAGTACACCTTTACGGTGGAAGCCCAAGACAACGGCGGCAACAAGTCGGGCGTATCCGCCGCCAAGAGCTTCACCACCCTTCCCGACCGCTCGATGCCCACTCTGCGCACCGCCTCCTTCGGGGAGAATGATACCATCATTCTGACCTTCAGCACGGCCATGGACAAGACCCGCGCCGAGGATCCCGCCTACTATATGCTCAATAACGGCGCGATTGTGAAGTCCGCTTCCTTGTCTGCCGACGGGATCACCGTCACCCTCACCTGCGAGGGCATCGAGGCGGGCAAAGCCTACACCGTGGGTGTCATCGGTCTGACCGACACCAAGTTTGAGCAGAACAGCATCGGCTACGCCTCGGCCACCGTGGAGCGGGATCTCTACCTGTCGGTGGACTTTGAGGTGGACGGCAACGGCCTGACCTACGCGGGCGGTGCGCTCTCGGGAGTGCTGGAAAAGATCTCGGGAGTGCCTAACTTCACCGACAACGGACAGAGCGGACAGGCTCTGGCTCCCGGGGCGGGCATGCAGCTTCGCGAGGTACCCTACACCTTTGGCGAGGGCAAGACCATGACCATGTGGGTCAACGGCAAGGCCTCCTCGGGCTACAACGTTCTCATCGCCAAGGGCCCCAAGACGGCGGGTCACTTTGAGATCTACCTCAATAACGGAAATATGTTCTTCTACGCTCCCGATCTGGGAGATTACAGCATGGGCTTCAATTTGAACACGCTGGAGAACGGCTGGCATCGGCTGGCCTTCGTCTGGGAGAACGGGTACATCACGGTCTACGCCGACGGCGAGGCTGTGGGCGGCTGTACCGCCAAGAAGGCCATCAAGGAGACCGTGGAGACCATGACCTTCGGCGGGCAGATCGACGGCAGCATGGCCTTCGGAGGCACGCTGGACACGGTACGGCTCTATGACCGCGCCCTGACCCCCGAGGAGCTGGGGGGCGGTGATCAGACCGCAGGCGCTTACGCCGAGGTGGAGGGCAACGATACGGGCAAGTCCATAAAAACCGACTTTGCCTTCGGAAGCGGCACCACGGTCAACCTCTGGTTCAACGCCGACAGCATTCCCTCCGACACCTTCGCCATCCTGCTGGCCAAGGGCACCAAGGCAACCAACCGCCATTGGGAGCTGTACACCGAGCAGGGTAACCTCCGGTTCTACGCTCCCGGCGGCAACGGCGGAAATCCCATCAGCCTCAATACCGACCTCCGCGCCTATACGGGGGGCTGGCATATGCTCACCGTGATCCACACCGAGGACAAATTCGAGGTCTATATGGACGGCAATCATATCCAGTCCGTCGCCGCGGCCTTCGCGCTGGAGGCGGGCGGTGACGCTCTGTACTACGGGCGTCTTGTGGAGAACGGCTTTGACTTTAACGGTAAGCTGGCGGAGGTGGAGCTTCTTACAGAGATCCTTTCCGAGGCGGCTATCACCGACCGCTACGAGGCCAAGCTGGTCACCCCCGAGGATACCGCCGGCGGCGGCATCAAGGTGGAGCAGGGGCTTCTCACCCTATTGCCCGGTCAGACTGCCCCCCTGCCCCTCAAGGCTTTGGGGAAGACCGCTATGACCCTGACGGTCGTCGGTGAGTCCGCGACCCTCACGGACGGCACGCTGACCGCCGAGACGCTGGGCGAGACTCTGATCTACGCTCTGTCCGAGGATGGGCGTTACATCGGCGGCGTTGTGGTTCAGGTGGTGGAATCCATTCCCGAGGACACCACGGAGGAGGATACCGAGCCTCCTACAGAGCCTGACACGGATCCCGTGGATACGCCTCCCGTGACCGAAATTCCCACCGAGCCTGCCGAGACGACCACAGAGCCCGCCGAGACCGCCCCGCCCCAGAAGAAGGGCTGTCGCTCCACGCTGGGAATGTCTGTTCTGCTTCTGCCGCTCCTGTGCGGCGGCTGGCTGGCCCTGTCCAAGAAGCGCGACTGATATACTGACACGACAGAGGGGACGGGCAACCGTCCCCCCGAAAGGAAACGATATGGAATTCTATACCGTATATAAGGATCCCCGCCCCGTCCGTCTCTCCGAGACCACGCGGCAGTTTGCCTACGATTCTCTGGAGAATCATGCCTACGGACAAGAGGCCATGAAGACCCCCGCCGTCACCATGGATCACATCGAGGGCTTTGCCGAGCTGTCTCCCTTGGAGAAGGAGCGGCTCATCATCCGTGAGATCGCCGAGAAGTGCCCCATCCGCCTTGTGCAGGGGGAGAAGCTCTGCGGCGCGGCCACCCTGGGGCTGGCCATCCATCACACCGTTCCCGCCACCCATGGCGGTAATCCCATCTTCCCCTCCATGAGCCATCTGACTGTGGATTTCGGTATGGTGCTGAAGGAGGGGATCAACGGCATCCGTGCCCGCGCCGAGGCCTCTCTGGGGGCTCACAGAGGCACTGACCGTGAGGCCTTCCTTGTGAACTGTCTGACGGTGCTGGACGCCTACAAGACCTGGCACAGACGCTACGTGACTGCCTTGGAGACCCATATCCGCGCGGTGGAGGAGGACGGCGTTCTGCCGCCTTGTCCCGCCTTTGAGACTACCTTGAAGAATCTTCAACGCGTGCCCATGGAGCCTCCCACGAATTTCCACGAGGCGGTGCAGGCTCTGTGGATGACCTTCGCCTTCATTCGCCTCATGGGCAACTGGCCGGGCATCGGACGGTTGGACGTACTGCTGGGTAAGTATCTGGAGGAGGATCTGAACAGGGATGTGCTGACCATTGACGAGGCACGGGAGATCCTGGCTCACTTCTTCATCAAGGGCTGTGAGTGGATCCGCGGCGGCAATCAGGGCAGCGGTGACGCTCAGCACTATCAGAACATCGTTCTGGGCGGTGTGGACGAGGATGGCCGCGACGTGACCAACGCCGTGACCTACCTGACTCTGGATATTCTGGAGGAGCTGCCCATCGGTGATTTCCCCACCACGATCCGCGTGAGCAAGACCACCGACGAGGCTCTGCTTCGCCGTGTGGCACAGGTCATGCGCCACGGCGGCGGTGTGCTGGCTATTTACAACGAGGATCTGGTGCTGGAGGCGCTGACGAACTACGGCTACGAGCTGACCGAGGCGCGGAAATTCGCCAACGACGGCTGCTGGGAGGTACAGATCCCCGGCAAGACTAACTTCATCTATTGTCCCTTTGACGGGCTGGGTATCCTTCATCACGCCACCCTCAAGGACTACGCCGAGGGCGTGGATTTCCCCGATTTTGACAGCCTCTTCGATGCCTACCTCTCGGATCTCCGCAATCAGGTTCTGGCCATTACGGGTAGCCGCTTCGGGATCTTCAAGACCATGGACGCCGAGGCGGGGGTGTTCGAGTGGCATCCCGCCTCCCCCTACACCGTGGTCTCGGTCTTTGAGCAGGGATGCATTGAGAAGGGCCTGTCCTACGCCGAGGGCGGCCCCATTTACCACGTATTCTCCCCCCACATCGGCGGTCTGGCCGATACGGTCAACAGCCTGTACGCCATTAAGAGGCTGGTGTTCGAGGAGGGACGGCTGACCTTCGGGGAGTTCATGGAGGTTCTGCGGAACAACTGGAACGGCCACGAGCCTCTGCGGCAGTTCGTGCTGAACAAGTACGTCTACTACGGCAATGACAACCCCGAGTGCGACGCCATTTCCGCGAGGATCCTTTCGGCCTTCGGTGATTTCTGCGCCGAGAATAACGGTAAGAGTCCCTACCTCTTCCCCGCGGGGGTGTCCACCTTCGGCCGTCAGCTGGAATGGGTCCCCCACCGTCTGGCCTCTCCCCACGGTCATCGCAAGGGCGAGGTGCTGGCCGCCAATGCCTCCCCCACCCCCGGCAGCGACCGCGAGGGTATCACCGCCATGATCCGCTCCTACTGTGCCGCCGATCTCCGCAAGATGGTGACGGGCGCGGCCTTGGACGTGAAGCTTCTCCCCTCCTCGGTAGCGGGAGAGGACGGTATTGCCGCTCTGATCGCCATCATGCGGGGCTTTGTGGCCGAGGGAGGCTTTTTCCTCCAGCCCGACGTGGCGGATGCAAAAATCCTCCTCGATGCCCAAAAGAATCCCGAGAACTATCAGACGCTGTCTGTACGCGTATCCGGCTGGAACGCCCGCTTCGTGACGCTGTGCAAGGAGTGGCAGGATATGGTCATTGGGCAGAACGAGGGATTTACCGAGAAATAATATCTGCATGGTAAGGATCAGGGCGCTCTGCGGAGTGCCCTGATCCTGTATACAGCGCAAGGAGCATGGCTGAGGGGCTGTTTTCGACAAATCTTGACAAACTGTCTCGGGTATGCTATAATGGTGAAAATGATGCCTGCGGGCGAAACAGGAGGACGGTATGGCCGAGGAACAGAACGGTGGATCAACCCGACAGACCGAGGGGGAGGCTATGCTTCCGTCCGCTCCCGCGGAGGACTCCGCGACTCTGTTGGCCTGTACCGACGAGGAGCTGAAGACGGTGGATTTCTCCCGTCTCGACGTGCTGGTGGGAACGGTGCGGAGCGACGGACAGATGGACTACTGTCTGGAGGCGGGGGTGTACTACGTGCCCGCCAAGACGGTTTCGACGGAAGTGTTGCCCGTGGGGGTGATCGCCCTCTATGAGGAAGGGCTGACCCGTCCCGCCGGGATCCGACGGTACGGGCGTGTCACCGAGACGAGGGTGGTCAAGCGGTCGGATATTCCCGTGCCCATGAGCCGCCCCAATCCCGAGGAGGCCTACTACCTCTTTTCCGTGGAGGGCTGGGAGGCGTTGGACGCCCCCATTGCCATCGAGGGCACGTCCCGAGGCAAGCCCATGCTGACGAATGAATTTTTGCTGACTCATTGCCGACGGTCGTATCAGCTTTTGGTGATTCGTTCTCCCGAGGAGTACCGCCTTTGTGGGCTGCTGTGCCGTTTGGGCGAGGCCGCCGCAGACAAGCCCGTTTTTCGCCGCGTGGGAGAGAGGCATATCGTCACGCTGGCGGATGGTCGGATCCGTCTTCTGGATGCCTCCGGTCACGTTCTTCTGGATCGCCCCGCCTCTGTTCTGCGAACCGATCCGGCTGACCTTTTGAGACGGGTCGCGGGGGCGTTGGGTCTTTGATCCATTCAGACGACTCCCGCTTACCATACTTTCCAACGGAACGCCCGCGGGCGTTCCGTTTTTCAAAAAAGTTTTTCCAAAATATCCAACCGAATTCCCCGTTCTGCGACAGTAGGGGTAAGAAAGGAGGTGCGACTGTGACCGAAAATCAAAAGCTGACGGCTCCCGTGACCGATATACTGAATACCCCTGCCTTTGAGGAAGCCTACCTGAATCTGATCCGTTACGCCTACACTCGCACCCGCAACGCCGCCGAGGCCGACGAGGTGGTGTCGGATACGGTGCTGTCGTGGATGCAGGATCTGCGGGCAGGGAAGGTGATCGACAATCTCCCCGGCTACCTCCGCACTGTGTTCGAACGGAGGCTTTGCGACTACCAACGCCGCCGCTACCGCCGCGAGGTGGAGTTTTCCGACGACGGGACGGTGCTGGACACCATTCCCGACGACAGCGACCCCGACGCATGGAGGCAGTCTGTCCGGGAGGCCGAGGCAGTACGAAAGGCCATCGGACGGTTGGCGGCCATCTACCGCGAGGTGGTGTACCGCCACTACATGAAGGGACAGGGGGTGGAGGAGATCGCCAAAGCCTTGGGTGTCCCCGTGGGCACCGTGAAATCCCGCCTGTCCGACGGGCGGGGGCAGATGAAGGAGACCGTTACGAAGGCTTTGCGGGAGGGAGATCATCCCACCGAGGTCAGAGCCGCAGGAGAAGCTATGCAGAAGGAACAGAAGAACTTTACCGCCGATACCCGCCCCTATGGGGAGGTGTCCTATGCGCCCAAGCGGGTGACCATCGGTATTTGGGGCAATACCAGCCAAAAGGGGGAGCCTTTTTGCTACGTGGATTCCTTGATCGCCCAGAACATTCTGGTGGTGGCCTACGAGAAGCCCATCAGCATCCGCGATTTGTCCGCGGCATTGGGGATCCCCACGCCCTACGTGGAGCATGAGGTGGATATCCTGGTACGCGGAGAGATGATGGGGCGTACCCCCGGGGGGCTGGTCTATACCCGCATTTTCATGCAGACCGAGGAGGAAGGCTTCGGGGACGTGGAGGCACAGGAGGCCTTGGCCGCCGAGATTTCGCCCGCCTTGTGGCGGGTGATGGAGGAGGGGTTGGCATCCCTGTGGGCGGATGAGTCCTCGGCCACCCACACCTATTCTCCTAAGCAGACCGCGATCTTCCGCCTCATGCTGGCCAATCAGATGATCGGTAACGTGCTGTTTGCCCCCGAAATGAATATGCGGGAGCCCGATGTGACCCCGCCTCCCCGCCCCAACGGGGGATGGTGGCTGGCCACGGGGACGGTGTATGAGTACGGTCGACAGCCCTACACCCACAAGTACAGCTGCTCGGGGCCGGTGAAGGTCAACTATGTCAAGCCCCCCGAGTGTGAGGGCGGTCTGCCCATGCAGATGGCCATGATGATGGACTACCAGTCTCTCTTCGGAGATACCCATTGGAATTACGGGAGAATGAAGCATTCCTTCGGACTCACCGAAATCTTGAAATTCTACGCCTCCTTTATGACCGACGCGATCAAGCCCGCCGATCCCCGCATCTATGAGCTTGTTCCCGAATTTGAGGGAATGCACATCCTCCACCGCGATGGGGACAGGGAGATCAAGCTGGATATTCCGGTTATGCCTTTTTCCGAATGGGATCGGTGGGAGAGGGCTCTGAAGGAGCTGACACCTGCCGTGATCGAGGCTGTCGGTGAGTCCATCAAGACTCTGATCACCCGCAGTATCAATCGTGTCCCCGACCACGTGGACGGGCGGACAGCCTACCTGCGTTCGGGGTCTACGGGCTGTCTCATCCCCGCCACCATGAAGGCCTTGGCCGAAAACGGCTGTATCCCCGACGTGGTCATGGGTTCGACTCCCGTGATCCTGGTGATCTACAACGACGGTCAGGAAAGATGGGTGTGCCCGTGAGACCGTGGCTCGATCGCATGAACGGCTGGCTGTGGATCGGGGTCTTCCTGCTGGGGGCGGTGGCCATCGCTTTTCTGTGGAGGGTGGCGCGTTACCTAATCAAGCGGGTATTCCTGCTGGTCAAGCTCACGGCAGACAGCAAAAAGGGAAGGATCATCCTGCGCCCACGCCATCCTCTGTGGTGGCTCTGCGGGCGGAGGCTGAACTATGACTTCCTGTTGGACTTATCCGACCCGGACACGGGGCGGGTTGCCTACACCTTGGCGGTAAAGGTCATCCCGACCCTGCGGAAAACCACGGAATACTGCATCGGGGACATGGATCGCTGGCATGCCAAGACCAATTATCTCATGCCCACAGGCCGCGGAGTCATGATGTTCGATTTCGGCTACCGCAAATGCCTGCCCCGTCCCGTGGATAAGGTGTTTCTCAACGCCCCTTCGGGGGTCATTCGGGTCTACCTGTTCTACCCCCATCCCCACGCCCTGACCATGGAGCGGCGGGGTGAGGATCGTCACAACGCCTACCGAGGAGTGTCGGAGAAGTGCGTGCCCTTATGGCACGAGGGGGTCTTGTGTCTGGATCTGGAGACGCTGCGGAGGCTGGAAACGGCCAAATTGGAAGCGGTGGAGACGGTACTGAAGCCCGTACAGGGATAAAACGGTTTTCTGCACATACAAAACGGAGCCCGACCTTGCGGAAGGGCTCCGTTTTATCTTGTGAGCGGCTCACGCCGGCGTGAAGGTCAGACCCACGATGAGGGGCAGACCGACCTTTTCGGTAACGGCCGAAAAGCCGGTGAGAAAATCCTTTACAGCTTAACCCCGAACTCCTTCTCCATCAGTGCGATGATCTCCTCGCGGCGGGGCATGGACTGGGAGGAGCCCAGACGGGTGACCGAAATGGCGGCGGTGCAGGTGGCGAAGCGCAGAGCGGTCTCCATGGAGAGCCCCTCGGCGATGGCGGTGGCGAGACCTCCGTTGAAGGCATCCCCCGCGCCGGTGGTCTCTACGGCCTTGACCTTGAGGGCGGGCACGAAGATCTCCTGCTGTCCGTCGGTGAAGTAGGCACCCCGTACCCCCAGGGTAATGACGACGCTCTTTACACCCATCTCAAAAAACTTGGAAGCAGCCTTGCGGCAGTCTTCTACGGTATCCACCTTGACTCCCGTGAACTGCTCGGCCTCGGTCTCGTTGGGGGTGACCAGATCTATCCCGTCAAAGAGCCCCTCGGGAACGGGGACGTAGGGGGCGGGGTTGA
The DNA here is from genome assembly GCA_045655025.1 of Eubacteriales bacterium. GTDB lineage: Bacteria > Bacillota > Clostridia > Oscillospirales > CAG-272 > CAMEON01. Next base: position 9,608 of record JAZOOM010000130.1, read on the forward strand.
GAATGAAGGGCTTTCCGTACTTGGCGGCCAGCTCCTTGGAGGCCAGTACCGCCTCGACGGTGGTCTCGAACTGGGTCAGCACCGCATCGCAGTCGGCAAAATCCGCCTCAGCGGCCAGCACGCGGGCACGATCCACGTTCTCGTTGGCGGAGAGAGCCACGATGATGCGGTTCTGACCGTCGGTCTCGTCGATCTCAATGAGAGCGCCCGCGGTCTCCACCAGGGGATCTACGCAGACGTACTTTTCGCTCATGCCCTCGGCGGCGAAGTGGGCGGCCATGATCTGTCCCATCATATCGCTGCCGCGGTGGCCGATGATGTAGACCTCCGAGCCGGCTCTGTGAGCGGCGGTCATCTGGTTGTTACCCTTGCCGCCGGGGCTGACGCGGATGGCTGTGCCCTTGACGGTCTCGCCGTCTACGGGCAAGTGGGGAGCGTAACCGGTCACGTCTACGTTGAGAGAACCGGGGCCAATGATCTTTGCCATGATGTATGTCTCCTTATATTCGTGTATAGGTTGAATGTTAGATATAAGATACAAGATATGTGAGACCCATGAGTTATTTCATTTTTTATCTTGTATCTTGTATCTGCCGAGCTTTGCTCAGGCTTGCTCGGCGCGTATCTTGTATCTCGCGCTTATGCTTTGGACGCGCTCTGCATGATGGCGATGCCCGCGGAGGTGCCGATACGGGACGCGCCGGCCTCGATGAGGGCCATGGTGTCCTCGTAGGTGCGGATGCCCGCGGAGGCCTTGATGACGGTGTTGCCGCTGAGGTTCTCCTTCATGATCTTGACGTCGGCTACGGTAGCCACGCCCGCGGATACACCGGTGCAGGTCTTGACGAAGTGAGCACCTGCCTCGCAGGTCAGGCGGGTGGCGGTAGCCTTCTCCTCGTCGGTGAGCAGACCCGTCTCGATGATGACCTTCACGGTGCGGCCCTTGGCGGCGGCCACCACGGCGGCGATCTCGTTCTTCACGTACGCGGTGTCCCCGTCCTTCAGCTTACCCACGTTGATGACCATGTCGAACTCGTCGCAGCCCATGGCGTAGGCATCCTCGGTCTCGGCTACCTTGGTAGCGGTGGTGTTCTGCCCGAGAGGGAAGCCGATGACGGTGCAGGTCATGACGTCGGAGCCTGCCAGCAGCTCCTTGCACAGGGCGATGTTGCAGGGGTTGACGCAGACCGAGGCAAAATCCCACTCGCGAGCCTCGGCGCAGAGCTTCTCAATGTCGGCGCGGGTGGCGGCGGGCTTCAGGTTGGTGTGGTCGATGTACTTATTCAAGGGCATCATAGTCGTTCTCCTTTACGTATCAGAAAATGGATGAGGGTGAAATATCTATATCTATTGTACCATATTTCGCGGCAGAAATCAACTGTTTTTTTAAAGGGAACCTCTAAAAATTCATCGCACATCGAATCGGCGGAATCTTTCCCGTCATTCGTCAAAAAAACCTTCGTATAGGATCAACTATACGTGCGGCTTTTTGTTTGGACTGACGAAAAATCTTCTCGCCGCTCGATGCACGCTGAATATTAAGAGATCCCCAAAAGGAAATCCTTTCGAAAAGAAAAAAGCGATCCTTTTGTGCGAAGGATCGCTTTTTACGTGGGTTTACGCCTGCGAGGTTATGCCTCGGACGCGGCCATGGCGGAGGGTTGCGGGGAGAGATGAGAGCTCGCGCAGGCCCTGTATTCGGTGACATCGGTTACCATTTCACCGTCGATCTGTACGGTACGGGGAGAATCGAAGGCCACGCGGATGTCGTAGCCCTCCAGAACGGTGACCATGTCGGTGTGGCGGATGTGCTCCCCCTTGAAGATGGAGGGGAAGGCCATGAGGGTGCGGAGGCGGCCCTTGCCGTAGAAGACCATGACCGACAGCTTGCCGTCGGGATCCAGCCGATCCTGCGCGGGAGCGGCGAACATACCTCCGCCGTAGCACCGCCCCTTCATGGTGGGAGCCAGCCACGCCTTGCGGAAGGTGTGGGTCACGCCGTCTACGGTGACGGTGGCGGTGGTGGGCTTATAGTGGAAGAGAAGGCCCTTGATGGCGATGGCGGTGTAATTGATGGACTTGTTGGGCGCCTTCTTTCGTTGCTCCTCTCCTTTCTCGCTGCAGTAGCCGTCGATGCCGAAGCCCAGATTGTTGAAGAAGCGGAAACGCTGTCCCTTCAGCTCGGCCACGGGCAGATTTTGCAGATAGGGGCGGAGGGGCAGGATACCGTCGTCCGCGCTTCGGTTCAAGTCGCGGAGGAAATCGTTGCCCGTGCCGGCGGGGGCGTAGTAGAGCTCATTGGGGATGTCCAACCCTTCCACGTCGTTGACAAAGCGGTTGAGGGTTCCGTCACCGCCCGCGATGACCACGGCATCCTCGGGAGAGATGGATGCGAAGTAGGCGGCGTAGTCGGTGATGGCGGTGATATCCTGTGAGCAAGTGGAATCTCCGTCGCGGAGGGGGAGGCGGATGCTTTCAGCTTGTCCCGCGGCGTGGTTGCCGGCCAGCGGATTATAAAGAATGCGGTAGATCATAAGGTCATGCTCCTTATCGTTTTCTTTGGTTCGTGCTTCTTTTATTGTAGTCGGAAAAGTGAACCGAATTTAAACTGACGGAAAAAATTTCAAAAGTTCTGTTTGGGTTCATGTTTCTGTGGTATCCTATATACCGTGAACCGCATGAAGGGAGGAATTGGTATGTCGTACGTGTGGTGTGCTTTGATGGGGTATCTTGTGGGAACGGTGAATCCCGCGTATCTGACCGCCCGACTGCGGGGCGTGGATATTCGGGAGAAGGGCTCGAGGAACGCAGGCGCTTCCAATGCTCTGATCCTGTTCGGAAAGGCGACGGGGGCCCTGTGCGCCCTGTTCGACGTGGCTAAGGCGGTGGTCATCATCCGTGTGGCCATGCGTCTGTTTCCCGAGGCACCCTATGCCTTTCCCGTGACGGCGGTGGCCTGCATTCTGGGGCATATCTTCCCCTTTGCCCTGAAATTCCGCGGCGGGAAGGGACTCGCCTGTCTGGGCGGTACCGTTCTGGCCTACCATCCCCCGGTCTTTCTGGTCATGCTGATGCTGGAGCTGGTCGTGGTACTGATCACCAAATACATCTGCTTTGTGCCCATGACCGCGTCTTTTCTCTTCGCCGTCCTGTACGGCGTTCTGGAGCAGGATCTTGTGGGCTTTCTGATCCTGCTGGTGGGCGCGTTGGTGATCCTTCTGAAGCACGTGGAGAATATACGCCGCATTCGCAAAGGGAGCGAGATGCGGATCAGCTATCTTTGGAATCGCGACAAGGAGATGGAGCGGATGCGGAGCGTATATTCCGACAAGGATCTTCCGTAAAAAAGGCCGTTGAAAAAACGGTCTTTTTTACGTTTACGTTGGGGCGGTTACTTGACCAGAACGGTCTTGATGTTCTTGCCCGCCAGCGCGTCCTCGAAGGCCTTGTTGGTCTCGGAGACGGGGTAGCAGGTGGCCAGGTCGCGGATGCAGGCGGCCAGAGTGGGATGGTCGGTGAGGAAGGCCAGGTAGTCTTTCACGTCGATCATGGAGTACTGGGAGGAGCCGATGATGCGGACGGCCTTGAAGGTGATGAGCTGGGGCTGGATCTCGATGCCGCCGCTGTTGCTGTACTGGCCGGGGACGAGGTAGATGCCGCGGTTGCGGAGGATGTTCATGCCCTGGGGGAAGGCATTGGGGGCCCCGGAGGCCTCGTAGCAGAGGTCAACGCCAAGGCCGCCGTTTTCGGCTTGGAGCTTTGCGGTGATTTCGGCATCGGTGGCCAGATCGTACACCTCGTCCACTCCCAGCTTGCGGAGGAGCGCGTCACGCTCGGCAGAGACGTTCTTGGCAATGACGCAGACCTTGGGCACGCCCATGGCCTTCATGTACATGGCGGCGTAGGAGCCCACGGGGCCTGCGCCCTGTACCACGGCTACCTTGATCTGCGCCCAGTCCAGACCTGCCCGGGCGCCCAGACGGAAGGCGTGCATGGCGGTGGGGCCGGGGCAGGCGAAGACCGCCACGGCGGTGGGGTCAAGACCCTCGGGGATCTTTACCAGATTGGCAAGGGGGGTATAGTTGACCTCGGCATAGCCGCCCCACAGGTAGGGGGCTTCCTCGATGCTGCCGCCGTTGGTGACACCCATGTTCACGCAGTTGGCGTCGTCACCCGTCTTGCACAGGAGGCACTCGCCGCAGGGGACGGCGATGTCTGCGATGACGTTGTCGCCCACGGTCAGGCCGTACTTCTCGGCCTCGGCGGGATCGCAGTCGGTGAGCTTGCCCACGAATTCGTGGCCGATGACGGTGGGGGGGGTGGTGATGAGACCGCCGCGCCAGAAGTGGAGATCGGTGCCGCACACGCCGGAGGCGATGAGGGTGGACTGACCGTAGCCCGCGGGGGTGGCGGTGACGGGGAATTCACGAATGTCAAAGGGCTGACCAATGCCCATGAAAACGGCTGCTTTTGCGTTCATAAGGGGATTTCCTTTCAATGTTTTGTTGACAAATTAACTTGCGGTTTATTTTTCGGTATAAACGGTGAAGAATTCGGACAGGTATGCCGCCGCGCGGGACAAGTCCTCGGCGGGGAGCGGGGGGGTGTCGCGGTAGGGGTAATCCAGACCCATGGCCTCATATTTACCTGACGCCAGACGGTGGAAGGGAAGGAGAGAGACGGTTTTGGCCTCTGCCTCGCGGAGGTCGGTGGCTATGGCCGTCAGAGCCTCCTGTGAGGTGTTGACACCGGGGATGAGGGGGATGCGGATGTGGACATCCTTGCCGGCTTTCAGCAGGCGTGTGAGGTTGTCCTTGACGAGGGGGAGGGAGCCGCGGAT